>CAJUEB010000284.1 GCA_910585135.1 uncultured Eubacteriales bacterium | reverse complement strand
GGCTTGAACATATCGACAAGATCATCGATATCAACCAAGCGCCCATCGGCAGGACGCCCCGCTCCAATCCGGCAACCTACACCGGGGTGTTTACCCATATCCGGGATCTGTTCGCCCAGCTTCCAGAAGCGAAGATGCGTGGATTTGGCAAGGGCAGGTTTAGCTTTAATGTCAAGGGCGGGCGATGCGAGGCTTGCAGCGGTGACGGCATCATCAAGATCGAGATGCATTTTCTGCCGGATGTTTATGTGCCGTGCGAGGTATGCAAGGGCAAACGCTATAACCGGGAAACTTTAGAAGTGAAATATAAAGGCAAGAATATCTTCGACGTGCTGGATATGAACGTGACGGAAGCCTTGGCCTTTTTCGAGCATATTCCTGCGATCGCAAGACAGCTTACTACGCTTGAGGAGGTCGGTCTCGGCTATATCAAACTGGGTCAGCCGAGTACGCAGCTTTCCGGCGGCGAAGCGCAGCGGATTAAGCTGGCTTCGGAGCTTTCTAAAAAAAGCACGGGAAAAACCTTGTATATCCTGGATGAACCGACGACAGGACTGCATTTTGCCGATGTGGACAAGCTGCTTTCCGTGCTGGATCAGCTCACAGACAGCGGTAATACGGTCGTGGTCATTGAGCATAACCTGGATGTGATCAAACGGGCAGATCATATTATCGATCTGGGTCCGGATGGCGGATTCCGCGGCGGTAATATCGTGACGGAAGGTACGCCGGAGGAAGTGGCGCAGGTGGAAGGTTCGTATACGGGTCAGTTTTTGAAAAAGATATTGTAAGCGGTATTTCATCAGATGTGAAGAACGGTAAGAGGGAAATTAAAAACATAAAATAATCGAGCGGCTTGCGCCTTTGGCATAAGATTTGCTTATATTTATAATATAAGTGATTCATATTCGGAGAAGAAGCACTTTGGCTGATAAAGCTGATGCTTTCCAGCCAGGGCTGCGGAAAAATCAGAATGTATTGGCCAATATAGAGTCAGAATATGAATATATAAGTTGATGTCATGCGAATGCAGGAGTCAGGAGGAAATATGCATATGTATAAGGACTTTATAGACGCTCATTATAATGTGTTGCTGGATATTTTTAATTGCCTTAAGATCGGAGTTTATATTACCGATGGAAAGGGAAATACGCTGTTTCTCAACGATGAATCATGCCGTACGGGTGGTCTTATGCGAAAAGACGTTCTGGGAAAAAACATGGTCGAGCTGGAACAAATGGGATTTGTCGATAATTCTGTTTCGTTAAAATCATTGAATAGCGGGAAGGTCGAAGAGCTGATACAGAATTTGGGAGATGGGGACAAGGTATATGTGACAGGCGTGCCTCTCTATCACGAAAACGATGTGGATATCGTTATTTGCACGGAACGGAATATCACGGAAACGTTGACTTTGAAGGAGGTGCTCAAGCAAAAGGATCAGGCGAGCGCCAAAATAAAGGAAGAGGTGGAATACCTAAAAAAACAGAGTATCACTATGCAGGGTGATATGATTGCGGAGGAT
>CAJUEB010000283.1 GCA_910585135.1 uncultured Eubacteriales bacterium | reverse complement strand
GGCGACCGGCAGAACCGTACATTCAGGATTAAGACGATGATAAAGGGCGGATGCCGTATGGGACAGGGATCGGATTTCCCAGTCGATGAGTTCGGGCGCGAACCGCTCAAAGGTATTGAAATGGGATGCACGAGACAGCTCTTTGATCATCCAGAGCTTCCGGTGCTTGCGCCTTATGAAGAAAAGCTCTCAGTGGATGACGGCATCGCAAGCTATACGATCAACAATGCTTACCAGATGGGCATGGAGGATAAAATCGGTTCGATCGAAACAGGTAAATATGCAGACCTGGTGATCCTTGAAAAGAACTTGTTCGATGTGCCTGTGTCGGAGATCCATAAGGTAAAGGTATGTGAAACGATCATGGATGGAAAAACGGTTTATAAGAATGAAACGATGAACGGGTAATAGAAATGATCTACGGCTGCATTTTGGCAAAGCGCACTGCATTTGACCTTTTTCAAATGCGGTGCGCTTTCACATATGACCTTGAATTCGCATCCATAAGGGTGTATAATTTTCTAGGAAAAATTATAAAAGTTAGGAGGTGTCTCCATGGGAAGACACGGAACAATAGCAGGTAGAAAAGCGGCACAGGATTCGAAACGTGCAGCGATGTTTACAAAATACGGAAGAGCCATTATCGTAGCGGCGAAAGCAGGCGGAGACCCTGACTACAATGCGACGCTGCGGGTAGCCATAGAAAAGGCAAAGGGCATCGGGATGCCGAACGATAATATCAAACGAGCGATCAAGAAGGGGACTGGCGAGCTGGCAGGCGAAACCTATGAGGAACTCAGTTTTGAAGGGTACGGTGTCGGCGGCGTAGCGGTCATCGTCGAGACGCTTACCGATAACAGGAACAGGACGACATCAGCGGTGCGCTCCACCTTTGACAAGCATGGCGGCAACCTGGGTACGCCCGGCTGTGTATCGTATATGTTTGCCAGAAAGGGCATTATTCTCATCGAAAAAACCGATGCGATCGATGAAGATGCATTGATGGAGGCGGCGCTGGAAGCGGGTGCAGATGACATGATTACCCACGAAGACAGTTTCGAAATCCAGACGACGCCGGAAAGCTATACGGATGTTCATGGTGCGCTTACAGACGCAGGTTACGAGATCGTCGATTCGGACGTGGAGTTCGTTCCGTCGATGGAAGCAGCGCCAAAGGATGAGAAGGATCTGAAAGCATTGAAAAAGATGATTGACATACTGGAAGATAATGACGATGTGCAGAAGGTTCACCACAATTGCAGCGTGGATCTGGAAGAAATAGAGCTGTAAAGTGATGAAAACAGCCAAAGACTTTAACAGCAGACCGATGCGGATATTTTTCAGTTATTTCAGGCCGCATTACAAATTATTTCTATTGGATTTGATCTGTGCCTTGATGGCGTCCATCATCGACTTGGCGTTTCCGATGGTCGCGAGAAAAGCGATGTATGACATGCTGCCCGGCAAGGAATATGAAACGTTTTTTACCGTGATGGTCTTGGTAGCTGTGGCATTTTTACTGCGGATCACCATGAATTACATCATTACTTATTGGGGTCATATGTTCGGCGTGCGGGTA
>CAJUEB010000282.1 GCA_910585135.1 uncultured Eubacteriales bacterium | reverse complement strand
TTTCATAGATAAAAAAATCCCTGCATCTACTCACGCAACAAACTGCGTCCCGATACAGGGATTCCTATGTTCATCAAAAAATTTTATCATTTAACTAGCCGTTTCGCTGCCTTGCTCAATACAGAACGAACCCGCCGCTTACACATATCGCTCGATCACGACCGCAATCCGATCCTTTCTCGTCTTTCCGCCTGCCTCGCGCAGATACGCCTTGCCCTTTCCCCGAAGAACCAGCTTGCACCCTTCTGCCACCTGCATATCCGTCTTTTCTGCCTGCATGCTATTGACAAACACACTGCCACTGCGAATCGCCTCGGCCGCCTTCGCACGGGAAAGTGAAAAAGCCGCCGCAATCACATTGTCGAGCCTAAGGGAGGCTACCGTATCCTTCCGCAAAACCGTTTTCTGCTCGGGGATGCAAAGCGCGCCGATCGGCACAGCCGCAAGCGTTAGGGCAGTCCGCCCCGCCTTATCGTAATTGAGCAGAAGGAAATCCTCGATTTCATTTAAAATAATAATATCCGCACCATGATCCGTCGTCAAAATATCGCCTGTCATTTCCCGTTTAATCCCAAGTCCGAGAAGCGATCCGAGGTAATCCCGATGGGATAGCATCTTTCCGCCAGGTGCTGTATTGATGCGGATCACGGAAAGCGGGCAATCGGAAGCTTCCGCATAATCCGGCAAAAATACCGCCATCGTCCGCTCTGCATCCTCATAACCGCCATAAAATACACAGCGGACATCTTTGGTTTCACGGCACAGCTTCTGGCAGAGCTTTTCCACCAAGGAACGCTGCCTCAAATCCAAAAAAGCGGTATGCGTAAGACGGTACTGCTGGCAGCATTGCTGAAATTTATCCTCTGCTCCCGCCAGGAGCATTTTATCTTCCTTCGTAAGATCCATATTCATACACCCTACCTGTAAATTTGCACGACCCGTAACAGCCAGATGCTACTTCTATCACCAGCGCATGGGTTCTGTCATTATCCTCTATTGGCTTTTACGCTGCCTCAACTGCCCTGCCAGGCTTTCGAAATCCAGCGTCATAAAATCCTTCGATTCGCTGACGCCCTGCGGATTTCCAAAATCCTTCAAATCCGAAATCCGGCCGACCGCATATTTTCCATTCAGATAATCTTCATTTTCAACACAAGCGAAAATATAATACTCGATGTTCCACCTGATAAAATTGGTGATCCTGGTTTCAATCTCCCCATCCGTTTCTACAAACCAGTAATCGCTGACATCTGCATTTTCCTGATCCATATGCATCACGAACATCGAGGTTACGGGCGTCAGGCCCATCTCCGCCGTAACCCCTTTTGCCGCCAGCAAAGCGAGGAACTTTTCCTTCATCTCATTGCCCAGTGCGTTTCGATCTGCATTATGATTCAGCACCAGATTGTAATAATACGTTTCCCGAAAAGCACCGAGAATCGCTTTGACAAGACCTGCCGTAAGCTGCGATGCCCGGACGCAATTTTCCTCATAATATTTGATCCCGCTGCACTGCTCCGTGTCGGTTATCGTCCTGACCGCGAGAAAAGCAATCCCGTTGACATGGCATACATGTGCGACAGCGGCGGTTTCCATATCCACGGAAAGCGGCGCAAGCTTTCGGTTGACAGCATCCCTTTTATCCCGTCCCATGAACTGATCACCCGTCGCCATTTTGCCAAAATACACGCTGTGTCCCGTATCCATTTGTGATACGGCTTTCCTTGCCGCCTCGACAAGCCCGGCA
>CAJUEB010000281.1 GCA_910585135.1 uncultured Eubacteriales bacterium | reverse complement strand
AAGGCATCTCCATGAAGATGCCTTTTAATCTGGCGCGCCGTGAGGGACTCGAACCCCCAACCTCCGCATTCGTAGTGCGTTACTCTATCCAATTGAGCTAATAGCGCCTATAACCACTGTCATTTATTATACAACAGGCTGTGGCATCATGTCAAAGGAAAACAATTATATCGAAGAAAAAAATCAACGATCCCTTTTTCTGAATCGATAACAGGCTGCACTATCGCTCCGCTTGGCAACGCTGTCCCACGCTGCAGCCACGCCCATCCTCTTCCGCCCCATCCACTTTATTCCATCACCGCGTTCCGCCGCCATCCAGCTCTATTTCAGCGTTCCATTCGTTCCTATTCCGCCTTTCCCATCCGTTCGCGCATCCTGCCCAAAACCTTCTTCTCGATCCTGGATACCTGCACCTGCGAGATCCCCAGTATCCCGGCAATCTGCTGCTGGGTCATGTCCTTGAAATAGCGAAGAACGATGATCTGCCGCTCCCGATCCGCCAGATCCTTGATCGCGGCCTTCAAATCGATTAAATTGACATTCTGTTCTTCCTCATCCACATACTGCCCGCCATGCATCCCCTCTGGAATCAATGCATTATCCAGGCTTTCCACATTGGACAAAGAATCAATGGCCTCCAACACCTCCATGACACGTTCGCGGGAAACGTGCATTTGCCCGGCAATATAACTGATTTTAGGGGTCTTTCCGTACTTATTATAATACTCCTGCTGGATCGCTTTTAAATTTTTCATGTCGGTTTTTAGCTGACGGCTGATTTTGATTTTTCCGTCATCCCGCAAAAACCGTTTGATCTCACCTAATATCATGGGGACTGCATAGGTGGAAAACATCACGTCAAACTTGGTGTCAAACCTGTCGATGGCTTTTACAAGCCCTACGAATCCCACCTGCATCAAATCCTCAGGCTCATAATAGTTTGACGTATATTTCATGGCTAAGTTTTTTACGAGTCCGATATTTTGATTGACGATAAGCTCCCGTGCCTTGCGGTCGCCCTTTTGTGCTGCTTCAATTAGTTTGTATGTATCCTCCTTAGCAATCGGCGTATACTTAGATGCCACTGACGATATCCAGATATTTTGTCATGATTACGGTAGTCCCCTTACCCTTCTCTGACATGACATGTAGTTTATCCATAAAGCTTTCCATCACCGTAAAGCCCATCCCGGAACGTTCTTCTCCGTCCCCCGTGGTATAGAGCGGCTCCCTGGCTTTTTCCACATCCTCGATCCCCACGCCCTGATCCGTTATTTTAATAACCAGCTTTCCGCCTTTTTTCATCACGCATTCCATAAAAACAGCCGCTTTTTCCGGTTCTTTCAATGATCCGTACCCATGGATAATGCTGTTGCTTACCGCTTCGGAAACCGCTGTTTTGATTTCCGTCAATTCTTCTACCGTCGGATCTAACGGCATGACAAAAGCCGCAGCGGCAGCCCTGGCGAAGGCTTCGTTTTCCGCAAGCGCGCTAAATTCCATTCTCATCGTATTATCCATTTACAACACCTCCATTCGCAGTTGTTCCCTGCCCTTTATCCGCTCTATTGCGCTGTCCGTATCCGCCGCATTTGGGATGATGGAAAACACATCGGCCATTTCAAGTACCTTCTTTATATAAGAAGAACAGCCGGAAATGCAAACAGAACCGCCGCTTTTCACCAACTTTTTATATCTGCCTAAAACGACGCCGATTCCCGAGCTATCCATAAACTGCACCCCTGCAAAATCTAAGACGAGATGCTTGCATCCAAACGCTTTCATCGACCGGTCTATGGTATTGCGCAGCGGCGCGGCGCTGTGATGATCGACTTCCCCTTTGATGCCCGCAATCAGGATATCTTCTGAAACGCTGAAAATTACTTCCACAAAAAAACCCCCT
>CAJUEB010000280.1 GCA_910585135.1 uncultured Eubacteriales bacterium | reverse complement strand
CCTATGCTCAGCGAGGTCGCTGATGTGGTAAGGCTTACCGATATCAGCCTCAACAGTGAGGTCGAGGTATTGAAAGCGCTTAACAAGCAGGCCGGAATTCAGGATAAGAAGCATCAGGTTATTTTAATGGCAGATCTGGGCGACCTTCGGGAAGGGTTCTGGGACAAGGATGAACTGATCGAAGCAGCGCTCATGGTGGAAAACGATTTATATAATTTGGAATTAGCGGGCGTTGGCACGAATCTGGGCTGCTATGGTGCGGTTGCCGCTACGCCGGAAAAATTAAATGAATTGGTCGATATCGCAGAACGCATCGAGGAGCAAATCGGACGCGAGCTGGAATTCATTTCGGGCGGTGCGACGAGTACGCTGCCGCGTATCATAGAGGACAATCTTCCGGCAAGGATCAACCTGCTCCGTGTCGGGGAAGGAATTCTTCTGGCGAAGGATTTGCAAGACCTCTGGGGCTATGATATGAGCTATATGCATAAGGATGCCTTTACCCTCCGTGCTGAGGTGATTGAAGTGAAGGATAAACCGACGCATCCGGTTGGGGAGATCATGTTTGACGCCTTTGGCAACCAGCCGACGTATGAAGACAGAGGAATTCGCAAGCGTGCGCTCCTGGCCCTGGGTAAGGTGGATTATGCGTTTCCGGAAGAGCTGATTCCGCGCGAGGCGGGCATTACCGTGCTGGGCGCATCGAGCGACCACACGATTTTGGATGTGGAAGATTATGAAGGGACGATCGAAGTAGGCGATGTGATCGAGTTCGATCTGTGTTATGCGACGATCGTATATGTGACGAATTCGAATAATATTGAGAAGGTATATATCTAAAAGAGGAAATTAAAATTCAAGCAAACGATAGGCCTTGCAGGTTGCACCAGCGGCGACCTGCAAGGCTGTTTTTTTGCGCGGCGGGGGATGCCAATTGAGCTTTTTGCGGGTTGCGAGAAAACGGATTACTGGGTCAGATCGCCCGGAAAGAGGTATAATAAAAAGCAGGCCGTAGGCAGCCGCAGAATTGAATTGCCAAACAAACCTGCCTGCGGGGTGGGTTCGTTAGTTTTTTTGCCGGGGTGCGGCAGAGAAGTTAGGTTGAATTACTTGCGAAGGTGGCAGATGGATGGTGGTTGTAATATTCATCTGTATTCATGTCTCATTTTAACATCGATCACGTAAAAATGTTTATTTTTCACAAATTCCAGCGATTAACGCACACTAACTCATGTGCTTTCGGCACAGAATTACCATATTTTGGAATAAAATTAGTGGCGTTGGGCGTCAGATTAGTTTTTTCGGTGGTCATAAAGCGATGCTCACAAATTTCTTGCCTTTATAATGTATATTTATTTATTTTGCCATGAAATTTTGCATATATATGCAGTTTTCATTTCAAAAAATTTTGGTTAGTGTGCACAAACTCCAAAATTTCCACAATTATAGTCGTTTTACCAGAATATACTAATCTCGTGTTTTGAATTTTTCCCATTTCAGTGCAGGTATGCGTTAATAACCGAAAACTGATTCTATTCCGAAAGCACAAGTCCTGTTTCTTCTTGAAAGGCCTTTGCCCAATCCGTGCTGCGATAGAACACGATGCATTCTTGATACCCATCGCTTGTGAAAAACAGGCGTTTATCATTTTGGCTTTCGATGATGATTTTATTGAGGTTGTCTGCGACAGTCAGGTCAAACCAATCGTGATCCATTTCAGCTTCCAGGCAAAAGCTTTTTTCCCTCCATTCAAAGGAAACCGTTCTTGTTCCAGTTCCTTTTTCCCAGTTTACACTGCTGGTATCCTCTTGAATATTTTCGAAATTGAGTGCTTCCTTGTCGAGCGCGGAAATGCCCAGGAGAAAATCGGTGTACATTTTTTCAAGCTCAAAGACTTCAACATCAAAGCTATATACGCC
>CAJUEB010000279.1 GCA_910585135.1 uncultured Eubacteriales bacterium | reverse complement strand
CAAACGTATCCCATGAGCTTCGCACGCCGATCAACATGGTATTGGGAATCAGTGAAGTTGCGCTGGGAAAAGATATCCCCCCCGAAATACGGGAAGACATGGAGTCCATACAATCGGCCGGAAAGCGCCTGTCTAACGAAATCAATAATATCCTCGATTATACGGAAAGCGTGGAAGGCACGCTGACAGCGACAAAAGAAGAATATATGATCACTTCGGTCATCAACGATGTTATCACTACAGCCACGATGCAAAACAACAAGCCGCAGCTGGAACTGATATTTGACATTGACCCCAAAATACCCCTCGTTCTAATCGGGGACGCAGAAAAAATTTCCCATGTATTGAAAATACTCTTGGATAATTCTATTAAATTTACAGATCAAGGGGGCATAAACGTTTGCGTTGGATTCCGAAAGGAAAAATACGGAATCAACCTGCTTATCGACATCTGCGATACCGGCATTGGCATGACTTCTTCCCAGATTGCCCGGATCCACGATGACTTTTATCAAGCGGATTCCGGCAGCAGCCGGTTTACCGGCGGATTAGGGCTTGGCATCCCCATCGCACATTCCCTGCTCCATGCTATGGGTGGATTTATCCATTTTACAAGCGCGGAACAGGAGGGACTTCAAGTACATATTACCATCCCGCAAGGAGTCGCAAACGATACGCCGGGAATCGTAATCCCACATGTAGACCAGCTTTGTATCGCATGCTATTTTAAGCCCGAACGCTACAAGTCCGACGAGGTTAGAAAATATTACGACCAAATGATCTTCCATTTGGTGAACGGACTCGGAATCGAAGGATATCAAGCCCACAATTTCGAAGGGCTTCTTAAAATAAAGTCAAAGCACAAGCTGTCCCATGTGTTCATCGCACAAGCCGAATATATGGAGAACGTTTCTTATTATGAAGATTTGGCCAAAAGCATCCGGGTCGTGGTAATTGCAGACAAAGCCTTTACCCTGGATAAAGAAAGCAAGCTGCTCGTCATCCGCAAACCACTCTTCATGCTTTCCGTGGTCAATTTATTGAACGGTGAAATCCAAAGAAATCATTCACAACAAGATCAGCCTGCCGTTCGCCAACATTTTTCCTGCGTAGGCGTCCGGGCGCTGGCCGTTGATGATGAAGAAATGAATCTAGTGGTAGCCAAAGGCATTCTGGGCAGCTACGGAATACAAATCGATACCTGCCTCAGCGGAAAAGAAGCGATCGAAAAGTGCAATGATATGTCATATGACCTGATCTTTCTCGATCATATGATGCCAGGCATGGACGGGATCGAAACCCTGCGGCATATCCGCGAAATCGACGGCGGAATCTATAAGAACCTGCCGATTGTTGCGCTGACCGCCAATACAGTCAGCGGCGCAAGGGAAATGTTCAAAAGCGAAGGCTTTACGGAATTCGTGCCAAAGCCTATCGAACGCACGGTCTTGGAGAGAGTATTGCGCCGGGTACTTCCTGAGCACTGCATACGATATGACCAATCCGAAATATTGCCTGCGCTTGATAACAACTTCCCAAATAAAACAGAGCAGCCGGATCACACCCCTGCCGCCCAGGAATTACAACAGGCAGATGCAACGCCAGAAAGCGATTCCTACGAAACAGAAGAAACGGCAATGGATACCGACGTTCCTTCCACAGCCGCCCCACTTCCTTATGAAGAACTTTCGGCAATGGGGATTAACGTAAAGGCAGGACTGGAATACTGCTGCGGGGAAGACGATTTTTATCGTGAAATGCTGCAAATGTTTTATGAACAAAGCAACGAAAAGAAAGAGGAACTCATTTCACTGTACGAAACCGCAAACTGGACGGATTATGCGGTTAAGGTTCATGCGCTCAAAAGCACGTCTCTGACCATCGGCGCAGAAGAACTCTCAAGCCAGGCAAAAGCGTTGGAACAGGCAGGCAAGAAAAAAGATACG
>CAJUEB010000278.1 GCA_910585135.1 uncultured Eubacteriales bacterium | reverse complement strand
CAGGCGTTATGCGCTGATTGCGGGTTATGCTGAGATCGGGGAGAGCCTGGAGGATACGGTGTGCCGCGAGGTGATGGAGGAGGTCGGCCTTCATGTGAAAAATCTGCGCTATTATGGCAGCCAGCCGTGGTCTTACACGGATACGCTGCTTGTGGGCTTTTTTTGCGAGGTAGATGGCGATCCCGGGATTACTATGGATGAAAGTGAGTTATCCGTAGCGGAGTGGATCGAACGGGAGGCAATTCCGCCGGAAAGTGCAGACGATACTGTCAGCTTGACGGGGACGATGATGAAAGCTTTTAAGGAAGGTACTGTGTAGAAACAGAAAATGATAAATGCATATGGCATACAGCAAGGAGAACAGGATGTTTTATGTGACCGATTATCCTTCGCCGCTGGGCGCATTGACTCTGGTGAGCGATGGACGAAATTTAGTGGAGCTTTTGTTTGAAGAAGAACATTATCCCAGCACGATTAAGGATGAGGCGGAAAAGGCGGGAGACCTGCCGATTTTTGCAGCGGTAAAAAGCTGGCTGGATCGGTATTTCGCAGGGGAAAGACCTGAGATTTCAGAGCTTGCTTTAGCACCATGCGGAAGCGCATTCCGTCAGGCAGTGTGGAAAATTTTATGCGGGATTCCTTACGGGCAGGTGACGACTTATGGCGAGATTGCCGAAAGGATCGCCGCGATGCAGGGGAAAAAGACGATGTCGGCTCAAGCGGTCGGCGGTGCAGTGGGACACAACCCTATTTCGATCATCATCCCATGCCACAGGGTAGTTGGAGCGAATGGAAGCCTGACTGGCTTTGGCGGCGGAATTGACAGGAAGGTAAAATTGCTGGAACATGAACGAGTGGATATGACGAAGCTGTTTGTGCCAAAGAAGGGAACGGCGTTGTAGTTTATAGGATGCCGAGTCCCTCCAGCAAAATTTTCAGGCCGATGATAATGAGGACGATACCGCCAAACAGTTCTGCCTTGGACTTGTGCTTTGTGCCGAAAATGCTGCCGATCTTGATGCCGAGCGCGGAGCAGGCGAAGGTGATGATGCCGATGAAACAGACTGCCGGAAGGATATGGACGTCCAGGAAAGCGAAAGTTACACCAACTGCCAGGGCGTCGATGCTCGTAGCGACGGCAAGCAGGAACATGGATTTTGCGCCCATGGATGCATCCACATCCTCATTCTGACCGCTCAGCGCTTCTTTTATCATGTTGCCGCCGATGAAAAGCAGCAAGGCGAAGGCGATCCAGTGGTCATATTTGGTGATGAATGTGGAAAAAAAGCTTCCCAGGTAATAGCCGATCAAGGGCATGAGGGCTTGAAAGCCGCCAAACCATGCGCCTGCACAGCACATATGCTTTCCTGTGATTTTCCCCAGGGAAAGCCCTTTACAGATGGATACCGCAAAAGCATCCATCGATAATCCGATGGCTAAAATAAAAAGCTCCAATAGTCCCATTCTTATGTCTCCTTTTGTTCCTTGAATTGATGTCCTATGCTTTGATATGAAAAATATGGGCAAAAAAGACCCGCAAGAAGCGATAAAAGCTGCCCGGACGTTTACCAGTTTTGATCTGTTCTTTTCTTTTTTGTATGCGGGTGCAAAGCGCAGACATGCTGGCTGCGGTTTGGGGCGGCACGGCTTGTAATGCTATAAGATGCGGCCATGTTTTTCATGGAAATGGCCGATTCCGCTTGCCTTTAAAATAATATAATAATTTGGCGATGCTTGTCAATTGAAAGTCGATCGAGATGTGTGCGTTTGTAAAAATCATGATGTTGGTTCACTGGCTGGCGCATTCTGAAGTGGCTTTCATCAGAATTTGCGGCAAGGGGCGGAGCAGGAACAGGGAAGAGCCTAAAGGTCATAGAGTGGCTGAAAATCGGGAACAAAACCATCTGAGGCAGGAAGCTCTTTAAACCAACATATGGTATACTAATCAATGAACAGGGATTTGCAAAATCAAATTTAAAATTAGGAAGAAAAGTCCATAAAA
>CAJUEB010000277.1 GCA_910585135.1 uncultured Eubacteriales bacterium | reverse complement strand
GCTAGGGAAGCGGTGGATATCTGGGATACCTATCTTCATAAGATCGTCTTTCCTGACTATATGGTGACGGATCAGCATAGGAGCTGGATTGGCTATACCTTGAAGGTGGTCGTGCAGGCACTCGTCGAAAGCACAGCGAAAAATGATCTGACGCTTTTTATGGAACGGTATTTTCAGCTTTATCGTATGGAGGAGCTGGCGGACAGCGCTGTGTTCGTGCTGCTGGATTCGGTGATCACTATACCTCGCCATGCGCTTTGTGAAGCGGAGATGCTTTCCGTATTGCAGTTTGCTGCCAGGGTATCAAAGCGGGAGTCCGTGGAAATCAAGGCGGGTGCGCTGCGGGCGGCGGAATATATTTCGGAATATCTGGCAAGTGCGGATGCTATCAGTGCGATCAATGAGATCATCAGCCATGGCAAGGTGTTTGCAGATAATATCAGCGTGACCTATCTGATCTATAAGATCTTGCACCAGCTTGGGCTGCATACGGAAGCGGCGGCGTACTATGACAGGATTGAAAAGATAGAACGGGATGGAAAGCTCGGGGAAGCAGTATCGGGAATATCCCGGGAAAATCTCAAGGTGGGAACGCCATGGGTAATGAAAATCATCAATATGGATTTCCTTTTGGGCAATGCGCTTAACCTGGGATTTAGCAGCCGGAACTTTCACCTGGCAACGCACTTCTCGAACCTGATCAAGGTCAGCGAACGTGTCACCGTGCGCCATCGGGCGGGGAAGAGCCTGATCAAAATTGCGGCGACGCTTCCGATCGAACAGATCAACGAGCTTGTTATCGAATTAACAAAGGGACTGGAAATCGGCGAGTACCAGTTTTCACAATATATCCCAGCTTATCTGGGGGAGCTTGCCTTGTATTTAGAGCCGGATGAGCTGGATGAATTCATCGATAATCTGGGCGAACTGATCGTAAGCGCCAATGATAAGGTGGCATCGGTCGCTCTGGATACGGTGGGAGAAGTCGTCAAAAAATACGCATCCTACAGATATCGGCGTGAGGAAGGACAACAGGATTACGATGCGAGAAAAAAGAAGATGCTGGGCCTTTTGCTGAAAGGTCTTGCCGATTACCATGAAACCGTCAGCCAGGAAGCCTTTATGGTCATCGGGCAGTATATCTTCGGAGACGGGGAACTGGCACAGGAAGAAAAGTTCGATGCGTTCCAGCAGATTTACAAGAAGCTGCTGACGCTGATTTCAGCCATCGATGGATACGATATGAACTTCTTTAACAATGCGGCGGCGCTCAACCATATTTACCGGTTCATCTCGGAATACAAATTCATAAGCGGCGAGATGAAGCTGCCGGAAAACGACCGCATTGCTTTTTTCCCGGGAACGTTCGATCCGTTTTCGTTGAGCCACAAGGGGATCGTGCAGGCGATCAGGGACGAGGGCTTTGAGGTATATCTCGCCATCGATGAATTCTCCTGGTCAAAGAAGACGCAGGCCAGGAAAATAAGGCGGCAGATCATATCCATGTCGGTGGCGGATGAAACCGGGGTGTTTCTCTTCCCTGATAATTTCCCCGTAAACATTGCTAATCCGGCTGACCTGCGCCGCCTCAAGGAGCTGTTTCCGGGCAGGAATCTCTACATGGTTGTGGGAAGCGACGTTATCGCGAATGCTTCTTCTTATAAAGCAGAGCCTTCCAGCGATTCGATCCATTCCATGAATCATATCGTATTTCGCAGGGAAACCATGGAAGGCGGCAAGGAGAGCAGGGAAAGGCTGCGTCATGCCTACCGCAGCATAACCGGGATCATCAGGGAGCTGAAGCTTCCCGTTTACCTGGAGGACATAAGCTCCACCAGAATCAGGGAAAATATAGACCGGGGGCGGGATATCGCCAACCTCATCGACCCGGTGGCGCAGAATTTCATCTACGATAACAGCTTATACTTGCGGGAGCCGCAGTACAAGAACGTGTTTGAAATCAGGAACATTTCCTTTGAACCGCTCAAAAATCGTGGCAGCGGCATACTTGCGGAAATGC
>CAJUEB010000276.1 GCA_910585135.1 uncultured Eubacteriales bacterium | reverse complement strand
TAATATCCTATTTTTATCGTCAGATCGGGATCACACTAGTTAAAGGTGATGACTGTCCCGGTCTTTCCTTCCAGCGCTTCTACCGCTTTATCCAGCGATGTGATGATCGCTTTTTTGTTCGGGAAGGTTCGCACAAACTTCATTGCCGCTTCTACCTTCGGCAGCATGCTTCCGGCAGGGAAATGACCTTCTTGCACGTACCTAGCTGCTTCCTCCAGCGTCATACTGGAAAGATCCTCCTGCTGCGGCGTGTTGAAATGAATCGATACCTTTTCCACTTCCGTCAGGATCATTAACAGATCTGACTCCACCTGCTCGGCCAGAAGTTCCGCTGCAAAATCCTTATCGATTACCGCAGCTACGCCTTCCAGCGTGCCATTTGGCTTTTCTATGACCGGAATCCCGCCACCGCCGCAAGTAATGACGATGGACTTATCCCAAAGCTGCTTGACAGCTGCAATTTCAACGATCCGTTTTGGAAGCGGCGAGGCCACGACCCTTCTATAACCCCTGCCCGCATCTTCCTTCATCACAAAGCCCTTTTCCTTTTCCAGCACCTTCGCCTCTTCCTCCGTATAAAACGGACCGATCGGCTTGGTCGGATTCTGAAAAGCCGGATCTTTTTCGTCTACGATCACCTGCGTTGCTACCGTAACAACAGGAATATTCGTATTATATCTGTTAATCGCATATTTCAAGCACTGCTGGATATGATACCCGATATAGCCCTGCGACATTGCGCCGCACACGTCAAACGGCATGGACGGCGTAACGTTTTTCGCCGCCTCCGAAGCCATGACAATTCTGCCGACCTGCGGTCCATTTCCATGTACCACAGCGATTTCATATCCCATGCCGCTGATCTGCGCGATATGGCTGCAAGTGTTTTTCACAACTTGCAGTTGCGCTTCTGCTGTCGCAGGGCCTTTCCCTGACTGCAACGCATTTCCACCTAACGCAATTACAATTTTTTCTGCACCCATATTTTAATCTCCTAGTTATATTATTATTTTATCTTTATAAATCATCCCGGTTGACAGGACAGCTCATGCATCTTGGACCGCCTCTTCCACGGGAAATTTCAGAACTCGGAATCGTCAGCACTTTAACGCCCCGCTTATCGAGCAAATCATTGGTCACATAGTTCCTCTCATACGTCACGACCGTTCCCGGCGCAATCGCCAGCGTATTGGAGCCGTCGTTCCACTGCTCCCGCTGCGCTGCCTGCGCATCGTTGCCGCCGCACCTGATGAGATCCACTGCCGGAAGCCCCAACTCGATTTTCAAAATATTTGCCAGCTCATCCTGAATGCTCGAAAAATGCGGGCTTCCGTCCTGATTTAAGGTAATCTCAAATAATTGAAGCGGACCTTCAATTTCAGGATGAATCGTAAATTTATCATAATCCACCATGGTGAATACCGTATCCAAATGCATAAATGCCCTGCACTTCGGAATATCGAATACCAATATCTTCTTAAATGAGGATTTATCAAGCAGATTTTTCGCAAAACGCTCGATTCCAGCAACGGTCGTCCTTTGGGAAAGACCAATCGCAACAATATCCTTCGACAAAACCAGCACATCTCCGCCTTCCATAGAATACGCATGGTCATAATCATACCAGAGCTTACTGCCCTCCGGCGCAAAATCTTTATTGTGCAGGAACATATATTGAAGCAGCAATGCCTCTCTCCTTCTGGCCACGGTGCTCATGTGGTGAATATTCAATCCATTGCCCACACACGCGCCAGGGTCTCTTGTGAAATATAAGTTTGGCATCGGATCTGTATAATATGGATAACCTGATGCGATATAATCCGCCAAAGAATTTGATTGTACCGCGATCTCCGATTTTTTAACGCCTGATATCACCTTCTCGACCATATCCTTTACGGTCATGGACATCAGGTATTCTTCCAGCGCCTCTTTTACTGCATCGGAATAAATCGCACTCTCGCTGATAAATTTGCCGACAAATTCCTTTCTTACTTTCGGATCTTTCAAGGCCTTGACGGTTTCATCCACGTAATA
>CAJUEB010000275.1 GCA_910585135.1 uncultured Eubacteriales bacterium | reverse complement strand
AAGTGTAGCTATCTATTCGGAAGAAGATAAAAATACATTATTCAGAACGAAGGCAGACGAAGCATATCAGGTAGGCAGGGGAAAATCCCCGGTAGACGCATACCTTGCGATCGATGAAATCCTCGAGCTGGCAAAGGTAAAGGGCGTCGATGCGATTCATCCAGGATACGGATTTTTAGCCGAAAACGTGGAATTCGCCAAGGCATGCGAGGCAGCGGGGATCGTATTTATCGGACCGCATTACGAAATGATGGATAACCTTGGGGATAAGGTGAAATCGAAGATCGTCGCCAATCAGGTAGGCGTGCCGACGATACCCGGCATGACCAAGACCATTCCTTCGGAACAGGTGGCGCTCGATTTTGCAGAAGACTGCGGCTACCCTGTGATGCTGAAAGCAGCAGCAGGCGGCGGCGGCAGGGGGATGCGGATCGTCAGAAGCAGGGACGAAATGCCGGATCAGTTCCGCAGCGCCAAGAGCGAAGCGAAGAAAGCCTTTGGCATAGACGACATCTTCATCGAAAAATACTTAGAAAAACCAAAGCATATCGAAGTGCAAGTGCTGGGTGACAATTACGGGAACATCGTCCATCTGTACGAGCGCGACTGTTCCATCCAGAGAAGGCATCAGAAGGTGGTGGAATTCACACCTGCGCTTTCCATTACAAATGAGCAGCGGCAGAAGATATGCAGCGATGCGTTAAAGATCGCCCGGGCGGTAAACTACAAGAGCGCGGGAACGGTGGAATTCCTGGTGGATCACGAAGGAAATCACTATTTTATCGAGATGAACCCGAGAATCCAGGTAGAGCATACCGTAACGGAAATGGTGACGGGCGTCGATATCGTCCAGTCACAGATTTTGATTGCGGAAGGATACAAGCTGGATTCGTACCAGATTAACATTAAAGGGCAGGAGGATATCCAGCCGAGAGGCTATGCGATCCAGTGTAGGCTGACGACGGAAGACCCAATCAACGGCTTTGCGCCGGATACGGGCGTGATTACCAAGTACACCAGCGCCGGAGGCTACGGCATCAGGCTGGACGGGGGCAATGCCTTCGTCAATTCCAATATTTCGCCTTATTATGATAGCTTGCTGGTTAAGGTAACGGCGTGGGCGAGGAGCTTTGCCGATGCGACCAATAAAGCGAAGCGCGCTATCAAGGAAATGAAGATCACCGGCGTGAAGACGAACCGTGCTTTCCTGCTCAACGTGCTGAACCATCCGACTTTCCGGGCGGGAAACTGCGATACGGGCTTCATTGAAGACAATCCAGAGCTTTTGAACATCATGGCGAAGGAGGATAAAGAGCTAAAGGTACTTACGTTCCTGGGCGAACAGTATGTAAATGGCAACAAGGGCGTGAAGCCTGATTTTGACGTGCCGGTCTTCCCAAGGATCAAGCCGGAGGAGATCAGCAGATTGTCGGGAACGAGGCAGATTTTGGATGAAAAAGGACCGAAGGGCGTCGTTGACTGGGTAAAGGATCAGACGAAGCTTTTGATTACCGATACGACGATGCGGGATGCGCAGCAGTCCCTGATGGCAACCAGGGTGCGGACAGTCGATATGGAAAAGATCGCGCCTGCCGTGGCGCTGTACGGGAAAGATTTGTTCTCCCTGGAAATGTGGGGCGGGGCGACCTTTGATACTGCCTATCGGTTTTTGAAGGAATCTCCATGGGAACGGCTGCAAACCCTGCGGGCAAAGATTCCGAACGTGATGTTCCAGATGCTGATCCGGGGTGCGAACGCAGTCGGCTATAAGAACTACCCGGACAATGTCATCAGAAGATTTGTCAAGGAGGCTGCTGAATCGGGAATCGACGTATTTCGAATCTTTGACTCCCTCAATTGGATTCAGGGCATGGAGGTCGCACTTGACGAAACGCTCAACCAGGGCAAGATTGCCGAGGCATGCATTTGCTATACGGGCGACATTTTAGATCCGAGCCGGGAAAAATACAATTTGGATTACTACGTACGCATGGCGAAGGAACTGGAAAAGCGCGGGACGCACATCCTGGGAATCAAGGATATGTCCGGCCTC
>CAJUEB010000274.1 GCA_910585135.1 uncultured Eubacteriales bacterium | reverse complement strand
AACTCTTAGCGGAGTGGGAAACCATGCGGGCGCAACACCTATGAGCGAACGACTCGATGCGCTTTGTACGGCTTCAGAATGTATCCTGGCAGCAGAAACACTTGTCAAATCCGATGTAGAAAAGCGTACCGTCGCTACTGTTGGCAAACTGGAGCTTTCCCCAAACTGCTCCAATGTAATCCCGGAAACCGTAAAATTCTCTTTAGAAGTGCGGGATCGGGACAATGATAAAATCAATGACTTTATGGATCAGATCATTTCGCGGATACAGCAGATTGCCCAACAACGCAAGGTGGAATGCCGTATTGCAGAACATTCAAGGTCCAATCCATTACAGCTTACCAAACGTCTGATTGACAGCATGGCGTGCAGAGCCTCTGCACAAGGCATTTCTTATAAGGTGATGAATAGCGGAGCTGTTCACGATGCCTGCATGATTGCCAATTTCGCCGATACGGGCATGATTTTTGTTCCCAGCATAAATGGCAGAAGCCATGTGCCGGAAGAAAATACGGAAGAAAAGGACTTATTAACAGGTGTACAGTTCTTGCTGGACACGATACTAACGGAGGTGTTTAAAAATGTATAAGGATGCTTTACGGGCAGCCTGGGCGGAAATCAACATTACGAACCTTGATTTCAACATTAAGCAGATCAAGGAAAAGGTTGGTCCAGGCAGAAAGATTACTGGAATTATCAAAGCAGACGGGTATGGACACGGCGCCGTTAAGGTTGCTACGGTTTTACGCGCGAACGGAATCGATTCTTTTGGCGTTGCCACGCTTTCTGAAGCAGTCCGCCTCCGAAAAGCAGGCTTTGTTTTAGAAGAGATTCTCGTGCTGGGCCTTACGCCTGATCCTTATGTGGACACCATTGTAGAGCACCGATTGACGCCTGTCGTATATGGTTTTAAAAATGCACAGGCAATTTCCCGGGAGGCGGAAAAATCCGATATTATCATCAAAGGATTCATCGCGGCCGACACGGGAATGGGGAGAATCGGCTACAATCCTGAAGATGCAGCTTCGATCGAAGACATCAAAGCGATCAGCGAGCTGCCAAACTTTAAAATCCAAGGGCTTTTCTCACATTTCGCTACGGCAGATGCGGAGGATAAAACATACTCCGCCGTACAGGAACAGCGCTTTATGGTATTCCATAAAAAGCTTCAAAAAGAAGGAATCGAAATTCCTTGCAGGACATTCGCCAACAGCGCCGCCATCATGGAAATCGCTTCCTCCCATTATGAAATGGTACGTCCCGGAATTATTCTGTATGGCTGTTACCCATCCGAGGAAGTGGATAAAAACCAGCTTGCATTAAAGCCTGTAATGTCGGTCAAAGCCAATATCGTACAGCTCAAAAAAGTTTCCGCGGGAACATCGGTCAGTTACGGACGAAAATACACGGCCACGAAGGACAGCCTCATCGCCACCATACCGCTAGGTTATGCAGATGGCCTTCCAAGACCGTATTCTTCCAGGGGCAAGGTGATCGTAAACGGTGTTTTCGCGCCGATTGCCGGGAACATCTGTATGGATCAATGCATGATCGATGTAACCAACGTCCCTTATGTACGCCTGGGGGACGAAGTGACGATTATGGGCAAGGATGGGATTTATGAAATTCTCGCAGATGATATCGCTACCGCTACAGAGACGATAAACTATGAGATCGTATGTGCTTTTGGGCAAAGATTACCAAAAGTTTATGTTTATTAAAAAAGGAGAAAAAACAATGGGAATCATGAATGCTTTTAATGATGAAGAGGGCAAACTGAATAACGGAACTGGTAAATACCGGGTCATGCAGATCGTTCTCAGGGAAAAGTTCGTTGGAAAAGGTTCAAAGAATTTTAAAGAAATTGAAGATCTTTGCAATAGCCAGTATGCAGAAGGCTATAAACTGCATACATTCGCACAATCAACGTCTGGTTCAACAGGCTTTGGCGGTGGGGATAGAACCGTATGCAACTTAGTTTTTGAACGTATAAATGATTAAAACAAAAAGCTGCCGACCGGCAGCTTTTTTAGAGACCGTTTCAAGTTTTGTGTAAACTTAAAAATCTGATATAAGATATGTGAAT
>CAJUEB010000273.1 GCA_910585135.1 uncultured Eubacteriales bacterium | reverse complement strand
CTTGCTTTGACAGCGACTCGATTTTCGCAAGCTGGCTTTCCTCATAACCCGTCGTTGCAATCACTGCCGGGCACGCATTCGCTTTGCAAAAATCACACAGCATATCCAAGTTCGCGGGATTGCTGAAATCGATCACAATATCGATACCACCCGCATCAGATACTTCCTCTGCCGCTTTTGCCAGCGTCTGGGAAGCCAGCGGATCAACGATTGCCGCCAAGGCCATTCCTTCCTTTTCCTCCGTCATCTGAGCCAGCACCTTTCCCATGGCGCCGCCTCCTAAAATCGCTACATTCATATAATTCCCTTTCCCTTAAACTTTATCAATATACCTAAGCATTTTTCACGAAGCCATAGCCCTGCGTTTTTTACGCAAAATGCCTCTCGCAAAAGTGCCCGCCATTTCCTCACGCCGCAGGCTCTCTACAAAAGCCCCAGCTTTTCCATTTCGCCGCGAAGCACTGCCCGCGTATCGTCCGCCATCGGGCAAAGCGGCAATCTGTATCCGCCCACATTAAGACCCATCAAGTTCATCGCTTCCTTAATCGGAATCGGGTTCGTTTCAATAAACAGCGCATTGATGAAATCCAAGTATTTTACTTGCAGGTCACGCGCCTTTTTCACATCCCCGCTAAGATACGCCGCCGCCATTTCATGCGTCTCCTCCGGCAATACATTCGCCAGGACGGAAATCACTCCAGCGCCGCCCATGGAAAGAATCGGCACGTTGATGTCGTCGTTTCCAGAATAAATATTAAAGTTATCATTGATTAACCCAGCAAATTTGCACACCAGGGACATATCGCCGCTCGCTTCCTTAATGCCCACTATATTCTTATGCTGGCTGATTTCTTTCAATGCGTCATAACCGATGGATATCCCCGTCCTTCCCGGAACATTGTAGACGAGAATCGGCAAATTAACCGCATCCGCCACCTGGAAGAAATGGTTTACAAGCCCCGCCTTGCTGGTCTTATTGTAATACGGCGTGATAACCAGCAGTGCATCGACGCCCATCTTCTCATACTTGATGCTCTGCTCCATGGCAACCATGGTATTGTTTGAGCCGCTTCCCGCGATGATCGGCACTCTGCCCGCCGCCTGTTCCACGGCAATCCTAACGATTTCATCCTCCTCCGACAATGTCAGCGTCGGCGTTTCGGCAGTCGTTCCTAACACTAAAATCGCATCGGTTTTATGATCTACGTGCCAATCTATCAACTCTCTGAGTCTTTTGAAATTAACGCTTCCGTCTTCATGAAAAGGCGTAATAAGCGCCACTATTGATCCCTGTATCATAGTAATCTCACTTTCTCCTTTCTTCCTGGCCTATCGCCGCCAGGGTTTTAAAAAAACGTTCCATCTAAAATCTTGACCGACGGACCTTCCATATAAACATCGCCGCCGTCACTTATTTCTATCATCAAGCTTCCCAGCGCAAGGACAACTTCTGTTTTCTTCTTGCAAAGTCCCCGCAGATGGGCTACTACCACAGACGCACATGCGCCTGTCCCGCAGGCAAGCGTCATGCCCACGCCCCGTTCGTAAGTTTTCATCTCCAGCGTATTTTCATCCACTACCCTGACGAAATTCACATTCGTCTTTTCGGCAAAAACAGGATGGTTGCAGATTTCCTGCCCCAGCCTCGGCACGTCCATAGACGCATAATCGTCGGTAAATACCACCGTATGCACCGTCCCCATGAACAGGCTGTTTATCTTATGATAAATGCCATCGCCCAGGATTAAGGTCTGATCGAGGAAATTGTCTCCGCTAAAGTCCACCTTGATGGCCGCCGGGTCGAAAATCGGCTTGCCCATGTTGATTTTCACCAGGAACGGGTTCTCGCATGTAATATCCACGATCATATCGCCTGCCAGCGTTTTGACCGGATAACTGCGCTGCGTACAAATGCCCTGATCCATGCAATAATGGGCGAAGCACCTGATCCCGTTACCGCACATAGGCGCCCTGCTGCCATCGCAGTTAAAGAACACCATTTCCAGGCAAGGCTCTTCCCGTACGATAATCAATCCATCCGCGCCTACGCCCGTATTCACATCGCAAATTCGCTTGGCAAAGGACGGATACTCCGCGTC
>CAJUEB010000272.1 GCA_910585135.1 uncultured Eubacteriales bacterium | reverse complement strand
GCTTGAATTTATCCGACGGCGTGATGCTAAAGGATAATCACATCGGTGCAGCGGGCGGTGTGAAAAAGGCGGTTGAAATGGCGAAGGAGTATGCGCCTTTCGTCCGTAAGATCGAGGTCGAAGTGGAAAATATGGATATGGTGAAGGAAGCCGTTGCGGCAGGGGCGGACATCATTATGCTGGACAATATGACGCATGAAGAGATGCAGGAGGCGGTCGCGTACATCTCTGGCAGGGCGGAAATCGAGGTGTCAGGAAACGTTACCAGGGAAAACATCGCGTCACTGGCGGATCTGGGAGTGGATTATATTTCCAGCGGTGCCTTGACGCATTCTTCTCCGATTCTTGATATTTCCCTGAAAAACCTCCATGCGATTTAGGAAAGGGGTGGATAGATGAAAGGCATAGAAAGGCGGGAAAAGATACTCAAACTTTTGGCAGATGGCAGGTGTCCGATTTCCGGCATTTCCTTGGCAAGAAAGCTGCATGTCAGCAGGCAGGTTATCGTACAGGATATTGCGTTGCTCCGGGCTGCCGGAAATGATATATTGTCCATGAACCAGGGCTATTTGATACAGTCAGGCCAGCGGATCAGCCGTGTGTTCAAGATGATCCATGCGGAGGATCAGGTGGAAGAGGAATTGGGGCTGATCGTGGATCTGGGCGGCTTCATCAAGGATGTTTTCGTATATCACAAGGCTTATGGCGTACTCAGGGCGGACATGGATATCAAATCACGGCTGGACATCGCGCGCTTCATGGAAAAAATCGCATCGGGAAAATCCAGTTTATTGATGAACGTGACGTCCGGGTATCATTATCATACGGTTTTCGCAGACAGCGTACAGCTTCTTGATTTGATACAGGAAAAGCTCGACGAGAAAGGTTTTCTGGCAGGGTTGCAGGATTATGAGCCTGTGGAATTTAGCTGATGGCGCATGGAAAGCGGCTGGTGGCGGCTGCCGGGCGTATTGCGCCAGCCAGGAATGATTGCGAGCTTTGGATGACGGAACCTAGCCGGATATATGGACATGGCGTTGCTTGAAAAAGCTCAGTGGCTGGCGGGCGAAAGCGCATTGAATGGGTGGCGGTATGCCTGCGTTTTGCTTGAAAATTTAGGAGAGGACATAGAGGGAGATATGCGATGATCGGAACTTTTGTAAATGTGGGTACTATCGTTGTGGGCAGCCTGATTGGTGGTCTTGTCAAAAAGGTGTTAAAGGAGGAATACAGCCAAAGCCTGTATACGGCCATGGGCTTAGCCGCGTTTGGTCTCGGCATCAATGCGGTAGTGCAGAATATGCCAGACAGCGAGTATCCCGTGCTTTTCATCGCAAGCCTGGCGGTGGGAACGCTCATCGGTAATCTTCTGCAACTCGATACAAGGATTGGCAGGCTTTCCGCAAAAAAATCGGGAGACGGCAGGCTGGGAGAAGGTCTCATTACCGGGTCGCTGCTGTTCTGCGTGGGAACGCTCTCGATTCTAGGACCTGTGCAAAGCGCGCTCTATCAGGATCAAACGTATTTGTTTACCAATGCGATGCTGGATTTTGTAACTGCTATGGTGCTGGCATCTACTTACGGTATCGGCATGATGCTGGCGGCTGTGATTTTGTTTGCCTGGCAGGGCAGCATCTATGGATTAACGCTGCTCTTGGGGAATTTTATCACCGATACGATGATGACGGAGCTGTCCATCGTCGGTGGTTTTTTGATTTTGAGTTCCGGGCTTGCTATTTTAAATATAAAAGATTGCAAAACTTTGAATATGCTGCCGTCATTGGTGATTCCGGTGGCATGGTGCATGATTGCCGGGTGAGGCTTCGATCATTGCTTTACGTGAGTGCTTATGAGTTTATGCATCCTTTATTCATTCACTATATGTAGAAAATATTGTAAAAATGAAAACTTTTTGCGAATATATAAAGTTAATGCACACTAACTGCGCTTAAAATATCATAAAAAGCATCCTCAGTTGCTGAAATGGAATGGTTTATAGGAGTTTTTAGGCGTATTGCTTTAAAAAATCGATGGTTTTAGAGGATGGATGATTGCAAAGTGTGCATATTTATGTGATATCATGTACTATGCCGCGGAGCAGCTGATGTCCTGCCGTCAGGCATTCATAT
>CAJUEB010000271.1 GCA_910585135.1 uncultured Eubacteriales bacterium | reverse complement strand
AGGCGCTTCGCCTCCCACTGTGTGTAAATGTCCAGAATGCCAAGCCCTTCTATCGTTTGCCGGCTTGTCTTATAATAATTTCCCAGAAGCTGATAGCCGCCGCAAATTGCCAACGTCACACCGCCCTCCTCCACATACGCCCGGAAGCTGCACTTCACTTTATTTAACCAGTGGCACACGATTTCCTGCTCCCTGTCAGAGCCGCCGCCCAGCAACACAATATCAAACTGCGTGAAATCGATTTTATCGCCGGCACAAATCGCCCTCACCTCCGGCTCGATGCCCCTCCAGGAAAGCCGCTTCTGAAAGCACTGGATATTTCCCCTGTCTCCGTACAGGTTTAGCAGGTCTGGATACAGATGCCCAATAATCAGTTTAATCGCCTTCGCCCCCTTCCTGTTCCCATAGCAAAGCTTCGTCCATAAAATGAAATCCATCGTTTTCCCCGTACGGCGAAAGATAGCGCAAAATGATTGAAACGCCACATGAGTTGACCCAAAAATGGGTTGACCGCTATTTAGCAAACCCGCGCCACCTCAGTAAAATCACGCCGTCATAGCGGCACACTGCTGCAACTTATGCAGCATGCGGTTTGCATCTTGCAGCCCGGAATAATTGACGATTAAGTACAGATTACCCGTCCCATTCTGCGCCAGCCGCCTGACCGCACACTCCATATTCTCCACCAAATCACAGACGATATCATCATACCGCAGCCTGAGCGCCATATCCAAACGGCGCGTTCCTGCGACGCTGACCGTCTCCGCCTGAGCAGCGTTAAAATACTGAAAATCTACGTCCCAGAGCCATGAAATATCCTTTTCATCCTGAGCCGCATCATTGATCTGCACAAGAATATCCTTCGAGCTAGCATCCTTGCAGATCAGTGAAATTTTCTGCTGGAATCCGACCGGATTTTTCGCCAGGCAAAGGCTCACCCGCGCTCCGTGCATAAAAAAAGTCTCTTCCCGCCGGTTCTCATAATCGAAGGATTCTGCAGCCGCCTGAAATCCATCAGATGGAGCATTTACCGCCTTTATCGCCGCATAAGCGGAGAGCGTATTGTATACATTATAAGGTGCTTTTGCCCGGGAATCGATCGTCATGCCATCCAAGTCAAACTGATAGCGGCCGCCCCGGTATTCGATCCCTTCCGCCTTATAATCCGGCAAAGGCCGTTTCCAGCCACAATGCGGACATCGGTAAATTCCCAACTGCCCATAATGGAAAAAATCATATTCCATTTTTCTCCCGCATGACGGGCAAAAAGTGCTTTCCCGCACCTTGGGGCTGGAAATATCATCGAAAACCTGCTGGTCAATTCCATAAACCGTGAGCGAGCGTCCACAGCCTGCGGCCATTGCATAGGAAAGAGGATCATCACAATTCACTACCAGCTCCGCCTCCGGCACTTTAGCGACCGCTTCCCGGATTCGATTCCTTACGATGTCGATCTCGCCAAAACGGTCAATCTGATCCCGGAAGAGATTGGTCAGCAAAATGCAATCGGGCTGCAATTCGGGAAGAACCTGTGCTGCGGCAAATTCGTCCACTTCAATGCAAGCATAATCCACGTCCAGCCGCCCTTTGTAATCGGCTGCTAAGAGGAACGCCGCAATGATCCCGTTTCGCATATTCGCCCCAGTGCGGTTAATGAGAACCTGCTTCCCTTCTGCCCGCAGCACATGACAGATCATGCTGTTTGTCGTCGTCTTGCCATTTGTCCCCATGACCACGATGATCTTGTTTTTTACCATCGCCGCCATAGCAGGCAGGATGCCGGGATCGATCCGCCAAGCGATGTACCCCGGTAAAACACTGCCGTTTCCACGGCCCAGTTTTCGAATCATCGAGCTTACGCCTTTTGCACATAAAACCGCTATTCGTCTTCGTAAGTTTAACATCAGCGATACCTCCCATCCCTGCCATTACAGTAATCCAGTTTGTGAAAGCGGACCAAACGTCTATCAAATATGGGTTGAAAGCGAGCGAAACGCCTGCCAAATGTGGATCGGGGTTTGAACGTGAACCAAACGCCCGCCTGATAAAACGCAATCCCCAAATCCAGGCTAAGTGCCTGCCCAGTGTAGGATTACAATACATGTGTTACAACTGAATAAATAAAAAATACGGGAAGCC
>CAJUEB010000270.1 GCA_910585135.1 uncultured Eubacteriales bacterium | reverse complement strand
GCCCCTGATCCTGAGGCTGTTCCTCCTACTGACTTGGGACAACTCATTGATGTCAAGGCATAAAAGTTATATTGCGTTTTCTGGAAAGATAATCATCCACCGGCATAGTCGGTGGTGTTTTATATAAAGAAAGCCTGCCGCATGATTTTTTCAGCGGCGGGCTTTTTTCGTTTGATTAAAGTATCGCTGTATCGCTTATTTTAAAAAATTCCCCGGCGTCCACACGGCAATCCGCCCGCCTTTTCCTATCCTACCATTTATTAAAGACCTTTTCCGCAAACCCGAAGAAATCCTTCACCTCTAAAACTCTGCCATCATCCAGCACAGCTTTCCCGCTAAACCTACCAAAGACCTGATGCTGTATGGAGCATAATACCTTCAAATCCGTACTTGCGAACCGATCCAGCACGGGAACAAAATCCATTTCAAACCTGCCGTCATCGCTGGTGAATTTCCACGGCTCCATATAAGCCTCATGCCCCCTGGCGTCTTTGGGAATATGAAACCTCACCTGCGACAGCTTGTGCGCCTGTCCATCATAAAACAACATATTTTCCGAAGCAGCAGAAGTATCCCCAAATCCATAGCCGAGATTAAACCCAAAGGGAACGCCGCCGTAAAGGCCCGACGCACTGCCCCAGTACCAGGTATTCTGGTACGTCCAGACGCCCCTGCCCCAATCCAGGCAGCCAAATGCGGATTCCGGCGAAAAAATATGTTTGCGGCCGTAAATCTCTACAAAGCCTGATGCGGGCATGCAATTTATTTTCTGATTGTAATAAAAAGCGGTTCGTTTTGCCGGAAAAGGCGTTACGATGACCATAGAATCAGCTTTTTCCCCTGTTTTCTCCCTTCCTGCCTGTTGCTTTCCCGCCCCGCCCTTTCTCGGCGTTTCCAGCACGATTTCCCCCGTGATCGGGGAGTCAGCGCGAAAACGCTCCATATGAAACGAGAGCACTCGCTTTTCCCCGTCATTCTGAAAGCTAATCCGATATCCCTTGCCGGAAATTTCTACATCGCCTGCATCCGAGGAAGCCGGAAATCCCGTTTTTCCCATCGGCATCAGCTTCATCGGACTTTTTGTCGTCTCCCACCGATCCTCAAAATCCAAAAATGAAATGCTGGCAAGCCCCATATAAGAATTATCGGCAATAGTGAGCGCTAAGCCTGCCTTTCCATCCGTCACCAAGTAATAATCCCATTCTTTGATCCGGGTCTTGCCGCCTTTGATGGCATTCCGATCGTAATCCATCACAAGGCCGGTCGCATATCCCGCTTCCGTAATCCGGCCCGTTTCATCCAGAAGCGGCTGCCGCTTCGTAATCTGGTGTTGCATCAGAGTCCTCCTGTTCCCAATCTCTTCGAATTCCCAATGTTTTTCATATTTATTATATTCATCCCAGCTTTTTTTTGCAAGATATGTTAGAATGAACGTATTGATTTGCAAAAGGAGGAGCTTGCGGCAGCCTGCCGCAAAGCAAAATATCATGAAAAAGTATTTCAACCAATTAAAAATAGAAATAGATTCCCTGGCAGTATTTTCCCACATCAAGGAAGATGCGGTTATCAAAAGGCTTCGCAGCCTTCTTGCCTGCATCTGCGAAAAAAACAGCGGCAACGCCGTCAGGCTATACAGCGAATTCGTCGCTGCGCTCTATCCGAATACCTCCGATCTGACAGGTTATATCCAAGCCCTCATTGCGCAGGACGACAATTTCTATATTAAAAACAGAGCGGCAAAGCTCCATATCGATTCACAGATCCAGGAAGCCGCCGAGCAGGAGATTGCGATCCTGCAACGCATCGCCGCGCTCAAGTCAGATGATGTAAAGGACGAAATCGATTACGACGGTTTTCTCCCGGCATGGATAAACCATGAGGTCGATTTGCAGTATGATTTTGCGGAAAAACTCAGCAACATCGTGCAAAACGGATATGGTATTTTTGCCAAATACAATTTTTTCCGGGTGGAGGACAAACAAATCGTACCTGTGGCCTACCCCGATTTCCAGCCATTGGAACATTTATTTGAATACGAAAGGGAACGCAACCTGATCATCAAAAACACCCAGGCGCTTTTATCAGGAGAAGGCGCCAGCAACCTGCTGCTGTACGGCGACGCCGGCACGGGCAAAAGCTCCACGGTCAA
>CAJUEB010000269.1 GCA_910585135.1 uncultured Eubacteriales bacterium | reverse complement strand
AGCCTACGGCTCATGGCTCCAGGATGGCGGATCAGTTCGGCGGGGTGTTCCTGGCTCTTGCGATCGTAGGGGCGCTGATGGTGCAGGAAGAAACAGGAAAAGGGCAGCAGATCGATATCTCTTCTGCCGACTGTATGTTTACGGCGCTTGAGGACAGCGTGGTCGAGGCCGCGATGTCGGGAAAGCGGTTTGAAAGGGAGGGAAACCGTTCACGAAGCATCGCGCCTTACGATACGTTTGAGGTCAAGGATGGGATCGTCTCTACAGCGGTATCCACGAACGCACAGTGGAAAAAGTTTTGCCAGGCGATGGATATGGAAGAACTGCTCGATGATGAGCGGTATGCCACGAATGAATCCAGGGGAGAAAATTACGATACTAGCCTGCGCAGGATCATAGCAGATAAATTCCAAAACATGACAAAGTGGGATGTAGAGGCACTGCTCCGTCCGTACAACATTCCGAGCGGGCCGGGTTATACCGTGCCGGAGGCCTTTGAAAATGAACAGCTCAATTCCAGGAACATGGTAATCGATGTGGAGGATAAAGCGCTGGGAATGATCAAGATGCCAGGAATGCCGATCAAGATATCGGAAATCGATGATCGATCGGTAGATTCAGCGCCGCTTCTGGGAGAGCATACGGAGGAATTGCTGCAAAACGCAGGACTCAGCCCGCAGCAGATCGAAGAGCTGGCAGGCGGAGGAATTGTAATGTGTGAGGGAGGTAAGAAAGCATGAGGCCATTTGAAGGAATGACTGTACTGGATTTCACACAGGCGTACAGCGGGCCGTACTGTGCGATGAATTTGGCAGATTATGGCGCGAGGGTCATCAAGGTAGAACGCGTGGACGGAGGGGATCAGTCCAGGTTCTGGAATCCTTACGCGGCGAATGGAAACAGCGGGTATTTTGCGGTATATAACCGTAACAAGGAAGGCATTGCGGTAGACATGAGTGAACCTGAAGGCAAGGAAATCATCAAGAAGCTTTACGGGCAGGTGGACGTGGTGCTGGAAAACTTCAAATTTGGAACGCTCGACAAACTGGGTTTAGGGTATGAAGAAATGAAGAAAGTAAACCCGGAAATCATATTTGCTTCCATAACGGGGTTTGGACAGACAGGTCCGCTGCGTACTAATACCGCTTATGACAATGTAATCGAATGTATGTGCGGCTTTATGGAAATGACGGGATTTCCGGAGCTTCCCCCTCTGCGTTCGGGGGCTTCGGTAGGCGATAGCTATACGGGGCTGACCATGAGCCTTGCGATCGCATTGGCTTATTATGATAAAAAGCGCACAGGAAAAGGCAGGCGAATCGATGTTTCCATGCTGGATACGATGTTTGCGACGATAGAGGATGCGATTCTTACCTATGCACTCACCGGAAAGCAAATCAGCAGGACGGGAAATGCCAAGCCGAGGGAGGTCGTGCCGTACGATACCTATGATTGCGCTGATAATTTTATCGCAGTTGGGATCAACGATGAATCCATGTGGCCTGATTTCTGTGAGGCAATAGAGCGACCGGATTTAAAGGATGATCCGCGCTATGCGACAAATGATCTGCGGTGTGAAAACTTTGAAAGCTTTACGGAATTGATGAAAACGATTTTTGCGGATAAACCATGCACGTGGCTTTTGAAACGTTTTGGAAAATATAACATACCGGCGACGCCGATCGTAGATCCTGTTGATGCGATGCAGCATCCGCAAATCCTGGCAAGGGATATGATCATCGATATAGATGATCCGAACGTGGGACATTTCAGGGCGTTTGGAATCCCTGTAAAATTCAGCAAAACGCCGGGGTATGTGAAAAAACCATCGCCGCTTCTGGGCGAAAATAGCTGCGATGTTTTGAAGGAAGCTGGGTACAGCCAGGAAGAACTCGACCAGCTTATTTCCGAGGAGATCATAGCAGTTCCTGAAGAAGCATAGCTACAGAAAGCGCATGATTGCAACGAAATAGCGAAGCTATCGTTACCGTGGAACATTGATTTTGTTGATACAAGCCCGCACATAAAAAAGTGATAACAAATTGGCAGTTTGAAGTAAAAAATTCCATGCAGAAAAGGAGAGCAAAGATGAAAGTATTAATTGTTGGAGCCGGTGGACAGGGCGGTGCGTGTGCATCGATCCTGGCCAGGCAGGACGTAATTGAAGAGATCAGGCTCGTTGATTTAAAGGAAGAGACGGCAGAGGCCGTGGC
>CAJUEB010000268.1 GCA_910585135.1 uncultured Eubacteriales bacterium | reverse complement strand
CCTTTCACGCCACCGAGGGGCTGATGAATCATGATCTCCGCATTGGGCAGTGCATAGCGCTTTCCTTTCTGGCCAGCGGAAAGCAAAAACGCCCCCATGCTGGCAGCCATTCCCACGCAGATCGTGGAAACCTCAGGCTTGATATACTGCATGGTATCATAAATAGCCATGCCGGCGGTTACAGAACCGCCGGGGCTGTTGATATATATGCTTATGTCTTTATCCGAATCTTCTGCTTCCAAAAAGAGCAGCTGAGCAACTACAAGGCTGGCTATATGCTCATCAATGGCCTCTCCTAAAAAAATAATCCTGTCTTTTAAAAGTCTTGAATAGATATCGTAAGACCTTTCTCCTCTGCCTGTTTGTTCAATTACATAAGGAACTAATGCCATAATCCGGACCTCCTTTTGATTCGCTTATGTCAGTACTTTATTTTTTTACTGCGTGATCATACATGAAATCCACAGCTTTCTTCACCTTGACGTCTCCCTTGATCATTTCAAGACCCTGCGAGCCCATCATTTCCTTTACCTTATCGGTTTCCAGCCCATACTGCTTCGCCATGTTTGCGATCTGGGCATCGACGTCTTCATCCGACGCTTCGAATTTTTCCTGGTCTGCGACTGCTGTCACGATCATTCTCGTCTTCGTTCTCTTATAAGCGTCTTCCTTTAACTCGTTTCTGAATTCAGCCGGCTCTTTGCCGAGGTATTTAAAGTAGGACTGAAGATCCATGCCCTGCGACCGAAGCTGCTGATCGAATTCAGACATCATATTATCGATCTCACTCTCAACCATTACGTCAGGAACATCGATATCGTTCGCTTCATAAACCTTTTCGATCACGCTGTTTTTCATCTGGTTTTCAGCGCTTGCTTCCGCCGCCTTCAAGAGGTTTTCCCTGATGTCGGCCTTCAATTCATCCAATGTGTCAAATTCGCTGATGTCCTTCACGAAATCATCGTTGATTTCCGGCAGCTCTTCCTCCTTGATCTCGTGTACGGTACACTTAAACACGGCTTCTTTGCCTGCCAGCGCCTCAGAATGGTATTCTTCCGGGAACGTAACGGTAACGTCCTTCTTATCGCCTGTGTTTACGCCGATCAATTGTTCTTCAAATCCTGGAATGAACGTACCCGAACCCAGCTTCAAAGGCTGCCGCTCTGCACTGCCGCCATCGAATTTTTCGCCATCCGACCAGCCTTCATAATCGATCAATACCGTATCGCCTTCCTTCGCAGGACGGTCAACCGATACCATCCTCGAATTTCTCTTGGCTCTTGCCTCCAGTTCCTTTTCAACCGTTTCATCCGTTACCTCAGGCGTTACCGTTTCAATCTCAACGCCCTCATAATCCTTCACTTCGATTTCAGGATAACATGCAACGAAGATCGTTACCGTGAAGCCTTCGCCTTTCTTAATCTGGCTGAACTCGCTCCTTGGGCTGTCGATCACATCCAGATCCAGCTCATCCAAGGCAAGGACATAATTGCGTGAAACCAAGTTGTTTATCGCATCATCCCAGAAGATCCCGTCTCCGTATTTCTTTTCGATAATGCTCCTTGGCGCTTTGCCCTTTCGAAATCCATCGATGATGAATTTTCCTTTCTGCGCCTTATAGACATCTATAACAGCGTTTTCGAATTCCTCTGCCGAAAACTCCATGGTGAATTTTGCTTCATTGTTTTCCTTTGAAATTAATGTTGATTTCATGAATATATATCCTCCTCGATTATAAACACATAGTGCATATTATTATACCTTTTTTGTACAAAAAAGTAAAGGCTAAAGAAAAAACAACCTGCTGTATGCAAGAGAATTTATTGACAAAATTCGCACAGGACACCATAATTGGAAAGAAGAACGGATCGTTTGAGCTAAAACTCCATGCAAGAAAGGATCAGCAAATGCCAAATCTCATCCAGACCACCACGGATTTTGCCATGTACATCGCCGCCTGGTACATCCCGCCCGGCGCTGTTCTCATCGACGCCACATGCGGCAATGGACATGATACCTTACGGCTTGCAAAGGCCTTACCATCTAAACTATATGCCTTTGATATCCAGCCGCAAGCGATATCTACCACCAAAAGCCGCCTCATCTGCGAAGGTTTCGAAAAAAAGCTCAAGGATGGCACGATAAACCTGATCTGTGATTCTCACGCGCACATGGCCTCATATATAACGGAAAAAGCCGATGTAATCGTATTTAACCTG
>CAJUEB010000267.1 GCA_910585135.1 uncultured Eubacteriales bacterium | reverse complement strand
AGCCAAAGCCGTCATAATCGTTATAATCAGTACCATCAGGGAATCCACCAAAGACACTGCCGATACGGCCGCCTCCCCTACGCTTGCCACCATCAGGGAATCGATCAAGCCCACGGCAAAAAGAAGCAGCTGTTCTACAAACAGCGGCCATAATAATTTTATTAAATATTGATTCGAAAACAAAGGTTCTTCCTTCGGAAGCTGAAGTTCCCGTTTCTTTCCTATCCTCATTTTATACAACCCCTTCCATAAAAAACGAACAGAAACCCGGGAAAACTATGTCCTGCCAAGATTCGGACAACTCCCGGGTTTAGTCTGTTCATTCAGAATGCAGCATCTCATCTGCTGCTCCATCTACGAAAAGAATTCCTTAATTGAATCCAAAAAGCTGCTCTTTTTCTGATAGCACTCGTTGGTTACTGCTTTTCCCATCGTTTCAATCGCTCTTTTCTGCTTGCCGTTGAGCTTCGTCGGAACTTCCAGCGTAACCTTCACATAAAGGTCGCCCTTGCGGCTGCTTCTCACGCTCTTGATCCCCTTGCCTTTCAGCCGGAAAACAGTTCCTGGCTGCGTCCCTGCCGGAACTTTATAAGAAACCTTTTCTTCCAGCGTCGGCACGACGATTTCATCGCCCAAAGCTGCCTGGTTAAAGCTGATCGGAATTTCAAGCCACAGATCCTGACCTCTTCTTTCAAAGATCGGATGCGGTTTCACATTGATAACAATATACAGATCTCCGTCAGGACCGCCGTTTATGCCCGGTTCTCCCTGTCCCTTGATCGGAATCACGGATTCATTATCAACACCAGCAGGGATGTTCACAGAAATCGTTACATTTTCCCGCACTTTTCCGCTGCCGCCGCAATCCTTGCAAGGCGTTTCGTTGATCTCGCCTGTTCCATTACAGTCAGGACAAGGCGACACGCTCTGGAACGTTCCCAGCGGCGTTCGCTGGGATGTTCTGACTTCACCTGTTCCTCCGCATTTTGGACACTGCTTTTTGGACGTACCCGGGGCTGCCCCCGTGCCGCCGCAGGTTTTGCACTTCACATACTTATTGATACGGATTTGTTTTTTCGTGCCAAAAGCTGCTTCCTTAAACTCTATAGTAATTGCTTTTTGAAGATCGCTGCCCTTACGAGGACCATTCCTGCGGCTGCGGCTTCCTCCACCGCCAAAACCGCCGAAAGCGCCGCCGAACATATCAAAGATATCTTCAAAACCGCCGAAACCGCCAAAGCCACCGGCGCCTCCGCCGCCAAAGCCTGCATTCGGGTCAACACCAGCATGGCCAAAACGGTCATACTTGCTCTTTTTATCCGGGTCTGAAAGAACCGCATAGGCTTCATTGACTTCCTTGAAATGTTCTTCGGCAGTTTTATCACCCGGATTTTTATCCGGGTGATATTTCATCGCCATTTTTCGAAAAGCTTTTTTAATTTCATCGTCACTGGCGCCTTTTTTAAGCCCCAGCACCTCATAATAATCGCGCTTATCTGCCATTATTTTCTTATCCTCTAATTTAAACTACTGCTTGTCGTCATCCACTACTTCATAATCAGCATCTACCACATTATCGCCCTGCGGACCGGCTGCATCGCCCGCGCCTGCCATATCCGGACCAGCACCGGCTGCGCCTGCCATATTCGGGTCTGCTCCTGCGGCCTGTGCCTGCTGATACATCTTCGATGAGATCGTGTGGAATTTTTCTGTCAACGTCTCTGTCTTTGCTTTGATTTCTTCCGTATTGCCTGCTTCCAAAGCAGCCGAAAGTGCATCCTTGGCAGCTACGATATCGTTCTTTTCGTCTTCCGAAAGCGCATTTTCCAGTTCTTTCAGATTCTTTTCCGTCTCATAAACAAGCGTTTCCGCCCTGTTTCGAAGCTCAACCTCTTCTTTTCTCTTCTTATCTTCTTCCGCATACTGCTCGGCTTCCTTCACCTTCGCCTGGATTTCATCATCCGAAAGCTTCGTAGAAGAAGTGATCGTGATGCGCTGCTCTTTGCCCGTTCCCATGTCCTTCGCGCTTACATTAACAATGCCGTTTGCGTCGATATCAAATGTAACCTCGATCTGCGGAACGCCACGCGGTGCAGGCGGAATACCTGTCAGCTGGAAACGTCCCAGTGTGATATTGCCGGATGCCATATCGCGTTCACCCTGCATAACATGAATATCTACCGCCGTCTGGTTATCTGCCGCCGTTGAGAAGATCTGGCTCTTCTTC
>CAJUEB010000266.1 GCA_910585135.1 uncultured Eubacteriales bacterium | reverse complement strand
AAGCAAAGAGAATCAAAGATTTCACCGTTTCGGAAAACACGAATAAGAAAACGGTGAAACGTCTGCATTAAAAAGCAACGATATAGAATCAACGAATTCTATTGCAGCAAGTTTCACCATTTTAATCAAGAAATAACTTCAAAACGGTGAAATTCATAAAAAACAACAAACACCATGCAAGCAAAACAATACCGCTAACAAAAGATTTCACTGTTTCCGGCTTGAAAAGCGATCAAAACGGTGAAGCTATAAAACCGCCGCCTGAGGCTTTGCTTAGCAAAACAGCCGTGCACTGTAGGTCAGCTGCGCTTCAACGGCAGTACAACTGGAACTGCCACGTTCCAGCGCCCTCATATTGCAGCGGCCACACAATGCGGTATACGCAGCCCGCGTCCTTACGCCGCAATACAAAAGCATTACCGTCCAAGCATTGCAATCAGTTTCATCCGAGCAAAAACACATTTATTAGCTAAGCGACGCTTCGGCAGCTTTGAGCATAATCGCACACTCCATACGCTTTTTAAACAGGTCGCAGCCATAGGAATAAATTCCGTTGACCGATCCCGAGGCATGGTAAGCATTGGCAGCGCAGCCCCCGGAGCAATACAGCTTCGCCCAGCAATCGGCGCATTCCGGACGCGTATAGACATTGCAGTTACGGAACTGCTCCTGAACTGCCATATTGGAAATCCCGTCAAACACGTTGCCAAGCCGGAATTTTTCATCACTCACAAACTGGTGGCATGGGTACAGATCCCCCCAAGGCGTCACCGCCATATATTCCGTTCCAGAGCCGCAGCCTGAAATACGTTTATAGATGCACGGACCGGTTTCCAGATCAATCATATAATGGTAAAAGGTGAACGGCTTTCCCTGCTTGCGGCGCAGGAGCATTTTCTCCGCCAATTTTTCGTACTGCTCCATCACGACCTGCTTATCCGCCTCCGTCAAAGCCTGCGGATCGTCTGGTGCGCATACGACAGGCTCCATGCTCAATTGGTCAAACCCAAGCTCCAGCATGATTTCAATGTCTTTTAAAAAATCAGGGTTGGCGTGCGTGAAAGTTCCCCGTATATAATAATCCCTTCCCTTTCGCGCTTTTACCAGCTTCTGGAACTTGGGAACGATGGTATCAAAGCTGCCGTTTCCAGCATAATCTACCCGAAATCGGTCGTGGATTTCCTTGCGCCCATCGAGGCTCAAAACGACATTGGACATTTCACGATTGGCAAAATCAATGACATCATCATCGATCAGCATGCCGTTTGTCGTAAGGGTAAAGCGGAAATTTTTTCCCGCCTTCTGCTCCACCGAGCGCGCATATTGCACGAGTTTTTTTACAACATCCCAGTTCATCAGCGGTTCTCCACCGAAGAAATCCACCTCAAGGTTTCTCCGGCTGCCGGAATTTTCGATTAAAAAGTCAAGCGCACGCTTCCCCACTTCAAAGCCCATCAATGCACGCTCACCCCGGAACTTTCCCTGGGAAGCAAAGCAGTAGGCACAATTCAGGTTACAGGTATGCGCCACATGCAGGCAAAGTGCCTTAATTACGCTTCCGCTCCGCTCTTTAAAAGTATCCGCCATCGGCTCGAAGCGATCCGGCGTAAAAAGCTGCCCGCTTTTTTCAAGCGATGCGATATCAGCAAGGCAGTCTTCGATTTCAGCGGCGGTGATATCCGGACGGCCAGCGTATTTTTTGAGAATGGATGAAACGATCTCATCCGGCTTTTTCTCCTGATACATAGCGATCATATCGTAAGCCACATCGTCAACGACATGGATCGCGCCGGAACACGTATCTAAAACGATATTGAAACCACCGAGCTTGTATTGGTGTACCATCAGTAAATTTTCCTTTCAAATTCCCTTTATAAGACGAAAAACGGGCTGCCGCACGAAGCGCCAGCCCTGAAATCAAATGACCGTATTATTCGTCAGCTTTGTTTTCACACTGCTGATTGGCAATACCGCAGCTGGTTTTGCAAGCAGACTGGCATGAAGTCTGGCATTCGCCGCAGCCGCCGTTTTTCGCACTTTCGCAAAGGTCACGAGTCTTGAGTGTTTTGATTCTGTCCATTCTGTAACTCTCCTGTCTAAAAATTTAAAGTTTGGGATTTATCAATCGTTTATCACCTATCGAAACATCTGATAGGCAATGATAACTGTTTTGTCATTATACCATATACCGCATCGTTTATCAAGTCCTCCTGCCTTACCGCTGGCATG
>CAJUEB010000265.1 GCA_910585135.1 uncultured Eubacteriales bacterium | reverse complement strand
GGAAAAAGGACAGGTGCTGGAGCCGGTGGAGGAAGTGGTGCTTTCCGTCCCGGACGAATATTCCGGTTCGGTGATTTCCAAGCTCAATGTCCGCAAAGGAATGATGCAGGAGATGAGCAGCGAAAATGGATTCACGCGGCTGGAATACCTGGTGCCGACGAGAGGGCTTTTAGGTTACAGAAGTGAATTTATCAATGATACCAGGGGTGAAGGCACGATGGTAAGGCGTTTTGCGAAGTTTGATGCGTATGCGGGGGACATCCCGCAGCGGACGAATGGAGTGGCAATCGCACAGGAGGAAGGCGTTGCGACGCCGTATGCTATTTTCAGCATCAGTGAACGCGTGCAGATGTTCATCGAGCCGGGAACGAAGGTTTACGAGGGGATGATCATCGGCATGAATGCCAGAAGTGATGATATGGTGGTTAATCCGTGCCGGGCGAAGAAGGCGACGAATATGAGAGCCGCGGGAAGCGATGACAATATCAAGCTTGCTCCGGCCAGGGTGTTTACGCTGGAGGAGGCGCTTGAATTTATCGATGATGATGAGCTGGTGGAAATCGTTCCCGATGATATCAGGCTGCGCAAGAAGCTTTTGAAGGAACTGGAGCGGAGAAGGAGTGGCAGAAAGATCAAGGGGTGATTTGGAATGGATGAATTGGAGAAAACGGGGAACTATCTGGAACGGTTTTTTACTTCGGATAAAATGATGGCGCTGCTCGATGTCTGTATCAAGGTAGCGCTGCTTGTGGTGATTGGGTTGATTTTGCTTAAAATCATTCTTAAAATCACGAGAAAGTCGCTGCGAAAGAGTGATGCCGATCCGGCGGTGTACACGTTTGTGCATAATGCAGTCAAAGTGGTATGCATGATCGTGCTGATCACGATGTGCCTGGGCGCGATGGGAATCCCGATGAGTACGCTTATCGCAGTCATCGGGGCGGCAGGCGCGGCGATCGCACTGGCGCTTCGGGACAGCTTGGCAAATGTCGCGGGAGGCGTGATGATCATTGTCACGCAGCCTTTCAGCAAAGGCGACCTGATCGACTTAGGTGAGGTTTCCGGCAAAGTGGAGAGCATAGATTTGTTCCTCACGACGTTAAAGACATACGATAATAAGACGATTACTGTGCCGAATGGCTTGATCAATACGTCGATCCTGGTGAATCACAGCAAGGAAAGCAAGCGCCGTGTGGATTGCACGTTCGGGATCGGCTATCATAATGATATCGGCAAGGTGAAAGAGATCCTTCGCGGGGTCTGCGCTGCAAATCCTGCGATTTTCACAGAGCCTGCGCCGCTGATCGGGGTGGCGAACCACGGCGATAATGCGGTGATACTGGATGTGAAGGTGTGGTGCGAAACCGATGATTACTGGGATGTAAAATATTTTCTTGAGGAAAATGTCAAGCTGGCCTTTGATGAAAACGGGGTCGATATTCCTTACCCGCAGATGGATGTGCATTTAAAGGAGGAATGAAGCTGGTCGCGGCAGATGGGAGTTTGGATAGCTGGCTGCTTTTTTTCATGGGCTAGATTGCTTTTGCAGCACTGGGCATAAGCAGAATCAGGAATTGGAGTTTGCTATGTCCGGCATTATATTTCCGAGTGGATTCTATGTGTTTTCAATCTGGCTCAAATGCGTGAACCAGAGAAGGCGGGCAATATTGCGATCGCTGTGGGTGTCTCGATGGCATTTGGTGAAGTGCTGCGATTGCTGCGGACAGTATTGCGATGACAGCCGTGCGGAGAATGATGATGTTAGTTATGGCGCAAAAGCGGCGGCCTGGTTGTGTGAGGCGGCGAGCATCGTCTGGAGGCGGATTCTCTTAATTTTAGGAAAATAACGATTTTCAGAGAAAATCAGGCCGAAATATCCCTGAGATTCAGTCTTTGGATCATGGAAGAAAGCAAATTCTCTACTTCATTTTAAAAATAAGGTTTTTCAGAGAAAAACATCCCTATTTTTCTCTGAAATTAAAAAAATATCGCCGTGATAAGAGAAAACGGGCAGGCTTTGCATGAAAAGCGTCAAGATATAGCTTGAAATTCTCTGAAATCCTGTTTTTTATAGAAAATGAGAGAATTGTTGTGTCGTCAAGGAGCAGCCTGGATTATCGATATGGCGTAGAAGTGTTTCCGCCATCCACTGGTACAGCTTTGATGGATATGGATGACTTTGCATTTTATGAAGTGGCGATGGAAAAGCGAGAAGAAGAGCAGAATCAGCAGGACAGAATGCATGCCA
>CAJUEB010000264.1 GCA_910585135.1 uncultured Eubacteriales bacterium | reverse complement strand
AACTGCCCTGGCATATTCCATGCCGCCGTCGGTAACGACCTTCTGGGTCAGGCACGTTTTGTAAAATTCATCCAGTACTTCCTCTGTCTGCTCCGCCTCCAAGCGGCCCATCTTTGCCACTTCCAGCGTCAGCTTCTCGACATCCTCCGCACTGAGGTATTTATATAGCTTAGATGCTTTATCCGTTCCCAGCGCAACGATAAGCGCCGCTGCTTTCTGGGGCTGCGACAAAGGTTCCACGTTTACTGCATTAGTTGTTTCCGCCATCCTGGTCGCCTCCATTCAGCCAATTCTTGATCATCTGAGCAGAAATTTCAGGGTTCTCATTTGCAAAGTTACGGACGTTTTCACGCAATTCTCTCGTTTTCTCGCTCTTGAGGTTAAGGATTTCAGGTTTTTCATCGCCTTCCTCTTCATCCATAACAGGAGGAATAAAGAAGTTTTCTTCCTCCAGCTCTTCCGCTTCGGCCGCTTTTTTCTTCTTCTTCCTGATAAGGAGAAGAGCCAGCAGCGCAAGAAGGAGAAGCAGTACAAGGCCTGCGCCGATAAATACGATATTTTCCCTGAAGAAGTTTCCGCCGTTATCATCTCCGTCCCCATCCTGGTAAAACGGCGCCGCAACGATCGTAATCTTCGCATTCTGCTCTTCCTGGTTAATCCCCGTTGCGTTGGCTACCAAGGAACGCGCTTCGGCTTCCGTAAGGTTTCCCAGCGTATTCCCGTTAATCGAAACGGATACGGTCAAATCGGTAAGGACGCCCGGATCGATTTCGCCTTGTTCCTTGATCTGGTTCACAAGGTATTCCCTTGCCTGTGTTTCGCTTGTATATGTACTTCCTTGATCACCGGTAAGGTTCGTATATTCGGAAATATCAGCATTCGTTTCCGATCCTGCAACACCGCCGGCCGTGCCGCCGCCGTTGCTTTGTTCATATGTCAGGTTTTCGTTGGAGACAATTCCGGTTTTATCCTGCTGGTCTATTTTTTCCGGCGTTTCATAGGTAGTCGTTTCCCTGACTACACGTTCCATATTCACTTGGCCTTTCGCCGATACGCGGATATTGTCAGCGCCGTAGAATGGACCCAGTACATTGATAACCTTCTTCGTGATCTGGTTTTCAATAAGCTGTGCAATCTCTTCGCTGGCGTCCCCCGAAGTCGCGCCCCCGTCCGTCTCTGCGGAAACATCGATCCCGTTGCCATCAAATACGGCCACGTTCTCAAGCTGCATTCCGGGAACGCTCTTAGCCACCAAACGCTGGATCGCCGCCGCCTGCTTCGCAGACGGCGAACCGCCGTCCTCCATGGTTACGACTACTGATGCGCTGGAATTCTCAGCGGCATCATCATCTTCCAATGCGTATTTCTTCTCTTCCTGCAACGCAATGGTCACTTTCGCATCCTTCACGCCGTCAAAGAGCATAACCGTAGCGCCAATACGGTTTTGCAGGTCATACAGCTTATATGTCTGCTTCTCCGTGTCGGTGGTCATCCCGCCGGCATTCTCCGTAAATACATCGTAGCTGAATCCGCTTTTTGGATAGCCTTCATAAGCCAGGTTTGCCCTGGTCTTGTCGGCCACGGCTTCATCTACCATGATAATGCCGTCCCCTTTATAACGGTAATCGATTTCTTCATCTTGCAGCTTGCCAACGATCTTCGTCGCTTCTTCCTCCGAAAGCCCGGAAAAGAGTACCACGTAGCTGCTTCTGTTAAGAATCACCGCAATAACGATTGCAAGAATAACCAGGGCGACCGCCCCGATTACGACAAGCCGTTTCGTTCCCTTGCCCAGCCGTCCAAAAAGTTCGCCTGCTTTATTCTGTTTTAATTTGTCTTTTACCGCATCGATCCGCTGGCGGATCTTTCCCGGTTCTTTTTGTTCGTTCTGCATTCTGGCCCTACTTTATGGTTTTAGACAGTAATTCTCATCAGTTCATTATATGCTTCAACTGCTTTATTGCGCAACTGCACCAACAAATCGGAAGCAAGCATCGCTTCGGCAGCAGCAATGGTAACGGTATGCCCGTCCTCAAGCTGCCCCGTTGCCAGCAAATACATCTGCTGCTCATGGTTTGCCTCTGCTCTTTTCACATTGTCAACAGCGTTTTGAAAAATATCCTTAAAAAGATTGCTGCCTTCTGCCTGGCTTGTTTTCTGCGCCTGGTTAAGCCCTCCAATAGAATCTGCGGCCTGAATTGGCACAATGAACCCAGTTTCCATATTGTCATGTTTCCTTTCTAAAAGCTATTGTGTTATTCGTCTTTTAAGTCTATGATTGATTGTCCAAATTAATGCTACTGACCCTT
>CAJUEB010000263.1 GCA_910585135.1 uncultured Eubacteriales bacterium | reverse complement strand
CTGCTCTTACTGCCAAATTTTGATCCTCGGAAGGGTTCTTTGGCATCCCTTGCAAACATCGCTGCAATCTGAAAAGACGCATTTCATTGGACGCTTTTTCTTCCTGTGAAACGATGGGAAGAAAATCCGGGAAAGTATCCGGCATAGCACGCCATTTGGGAACAATCTGGTTAAAGCAGATAAGCTTGATTTGTTCTTGTGTAATCATGGGAAGCTCCTCGTTTTTATTATTTTATCACGATATCCCCATCATCTAAAGTAATTTTTAAAAACGACGCTGCATCTGGCAAGCCTCTTGTAAAGGTGGCGGTCTCATCTCCTGCGGACTTTGCACCATCGATCGCGCGATCCACATCCACATCGCCATAGTCCGTTTCAAGCTGCATTGCGAGGTTCTGCAAACACTCCGGTGCAAGCTTTACTGTCACATCGCCATATTCCCCGTCTACTCCACAGTTTCCCGTAATCACGATGTCTTTCAGGGACACATCCCCATCGGACAGCGCCGCTGATACAGCGTTCATGCTGCCATGCTTGAACGAAAAATCGCCGTATTCCATATCGATCTGCGCTGTATCGAGTTCACTGTCCTTCAGGCTAAAGTCGCCATCTTCCAGATAAATTGTCCCGTCACTGATCACGGCGTTTTCCATCGCCAAATCTCCATATTCCAGGTGTATTTCCGCACGATCCAAAACCAGGCCGCTAACCTGCGCATCACCGCTGTCCAGATGAATTTTGCTGTCCGGCAGCGCGGCTCCCTCTGGCAGATACACGATCACTTCGTTTTTTTCCTCCTCAAATGCATCCCCGTTAAGCAGCGATCCGATATCGGGGAGCAGGACGATCGAACTTTTCGTCGGTGCTTCCGTCATGGAAAGCACGCCGTCCGTCACATCCCAGATGAGCGACTCTGCGTCCTGATCAGAAAGCCATCTTTTATCCAGAACATATTCCAGGTAACAGGAATCATCTCCCGATGGCTTAATCTTCAAATCGACGTATTCCAAATCTATATCAAACCCCTTTATCTCTTCAATCTTCATCTTCTCCTGAATCGCTACACGATCCTCCCGCATCGCCGCCCCATCCATCTTGTTCAGGTCGGCCTTGGCAACGTACTCGTTCCCGCCGAGCAGATACCCGGCGATCGCAAGGATCAGCCCCACGGCACAGATCAGTCCTCCAACGATCAACGTATTTTTAAAAATCTTGTTCATTCTCCATTACCTCCTTTTGATGATACGCTTCGTCCCCAGGGCAGTGGCAACCCCCAGCCATTTCCCACAATAAACAACCAGGACGAAAAGCAAAAAACTACATCCAATGCTAGCGAGCGCCATCCCGGCAAGAAGCAATCCGCCCGAAAACATGACGGTCATGGCCATAAATCCCCGAATCAACAGCTTAATCCCCGCCAGAAGCAGCGCAAGACTCACCGCAAAACCGGAAATCAAGATGCTGACAACAACGACAACCGCCGCTAAAATCAGAACCAAAGCCGCTACCAACAGCGGAAGCCCGATCGGCGCGGCGCAAATAAGAATCACGGCCGAAGCAATATTATTTTTGATGGAAAACAGCGCGCCTTTCTTGGCGTTATCGATCAACTGTTCATCCACCAGCTTGGCGATCACCTCTGATGCAGCTTCTTTCGGTGTTCCCAGTTCAGCGATCGCCTGGCCTGCTTCATCTTCGCTGATTTCGTCAAAATACTCGCGGAAATATTCCATCGCATTTTCATAATCCTCTGGCGGCAGCTTCTTTAAATGCTTTTCCAGTTGTTTTAGGTATTCCGCTTTTGTCATGCTCTCACACTCCCTTCAATGATCCCATCAAGCGCATCCCGAAAGGATGCCCACTCTTCTCTCAAATACTTCAATTCCTGTTTTCCATCGGACGTCATCGAATAATATTTTCGTTTTCTTCCCTGATGCTCTTCCGTATACGTCGTAAGATATCCTTTTTTTTGCAGCTTGCTCAAAATCGGATACAGCGTAGACTCTTTAATGTCGGCAACTATTTTTACCGTCTGGCTTATCTCGTACCCATAAGAATCTTTTTCATCCACGACCGAAAGAATGATACATTCGATCAATAACGATGATACTGGATAATACATCAAATTCCCCCTTTCCTGGTTATGCGGCAGAAGCGACCCGCCTAAGGCTTGCTTGTATCCGAAAAATGCTGCAACGCACAAAGTACGAGCCGAAAAACGAAAGCCTGACCAGCCTAGCAGCCTAGTTTTGCCGCATATATAAAATTATTATATATAATCTATTTATATATTAAATCTTTATATATTCTTT
>CAJUEB010000262.1 GCA_910585135.1 uncultured Eubacteriales bacterium | reverse complement strand
CCAGTCCCCTTACGATTCCCGGATCGATCACATATTCGATTCCCATCGCATTGAGATTGGCTTGAAGCTGTTCGAACGCCTCCCGGCAATCATCGCACAGATAATCCAGCATCATCGGCGCACCCGACACCAGCTCCTGGCAAACCGGGGACTTGCAGTCGAGAATCCGCATCGGATTTCTTTCATACCGATCCTTGCAGGTGTCGCACAGCGCATCGTATTTCGGTTTCAGAAATTCCCTAAGCGCCTCCCGGTGTTGTTTCCGGCAGTTTGGACATCCCACGCTGTTGATCCGAAGCTCGATATCGGTAATGCCCATCTCCTGCAAAAAATCATAAGCATGGCTGATGCATTCGGCGTCGGCCATCATGTCCGCCGTGCCGAAAGTTTCGATGCCGAACTGATGGAACTCCCTGAGCCTTCCGGCCTGCGGCTTCTCATAGCGGAAGCAGGGAATATTATAATAAAACTTGTTTGGCTGCACCCCTGCGTAAAGCTTGTGTTCAGCGAAAGCGCGCACAGCCGGGGAAGTTCCCTCCGGCTTTAGCGTAATGCTTCTTTTTCCGTAATCGGTGAAGGTATACATCTCCTTCTGCACGATATCGGTCGTATCTCCCACGCCTCTTTGAAAAAGCTCCGTATGTTCGAAAATCGGCGTCCTGATCTCCTCATATCCGTATCTTCTGCAAAGCTCTGCAAAAGCCTGTTCGATATAGTGCCATTTGTACGCCTGGTCTGGCAATACATCCTTCGTTCCTTTCGGTGCATTTGTCAGCATATTCTTTTCCTCCACAAGTTATCTGCTTTTCTCTGAATCATTTCCTCGATTCTCTCGATATATATTTCATAGTTCGATACGTTGGCAACCCGTTCCAGCCTGTTTTCAGCGGGGAAATAAATCTTGCTGATTCCGCCCGCGCCAAGCGCTAATATGGATTGCGCCTCCTCCATAATCCTGATGTTGTACACGGATAACGTATCATTCTTGCAAAACCCGATATTTTCCGTATTTCCCGACGTATGCTTCTGCCGGTAAAGGTAGTATGGCCTGTAGCCGTGTTTTCGCAGCATTTCATGCGCATCAGCCAGCATATCGTCCCGCAGCGTTTCATTTTTATAATGAAACGCCGGATCAAGCAGTTTGAGCCTTGAAGCCCGCTTGACCGCCAGCGTATGAATCGTGATATTCTCCGCACCGAGCGCAATCACCTGCGCCAGGCTCTCGTTAAAATCTTCCAAGGTCTCACCCGGAAGGCCTGCGATCAGATCCGCATTGATACAACCGATTCCCGCATTTCTTGCCAGCGCGAAAGCGCGAAGCGTATCCTCCGCCGTATGCGCCCGGCCGATGACTTTCAGAGTTTCCTCCTTCATGGTCTGGGGGTTTATACTGATTCTGCCCACGCCGTACCGTTTCAAAACCGCAAGTTTTTCCGCCGTAATCGTATCCGGCCGTCCCGCCTCCAGCGTATATTCCTTGCACGCCTTTGCATCGAAGCTGTCCGCGATTTTTTGCAAAAATGCAGCAAGCTGTTTTTCATCCAGCGTGGTAGGCGTCCCGCCGCCGATATAAATCGATTCTGCGATCCGCGCTCCTTCCCCTACCAGCCCCGCACAATAGGAAAGCTCCTGGAAAAGCGCTTCCAGATACCTGTCCACTTCCGGCCTTGCGACCTGATTGGAGGTAAATGCACAGTAAAGACACCTGGTGGGACAGAACGGAATGCCAAGGTATATGGACACGCTATCGGGATCTGGACGTCCCAAAAAATTCCGCTGATATTCCAAAATTTCCATGACCAGCGCACTCTTTGACGGATGCAGCAGGTATTTCTGCTCCAAGACTTCCTGCACTTTTCGCAGCGTTTTCACATCGCATTTCTTCGTCTCGTGCGTTTTCGCACCATGCGTATCCGTAAGCGCAGGCTGCTTTGCTGCAAGGGAATCATACAGCTCCCCCGCCAGCTTTACCGGCCTGATGCCTGTTAAAATCCCCCATTTCGGGGACTTTCCCGTTTTGCGCTGAAGATCCCGGTAAATCTCACGTTTCAGTTTATCTTTATCTCCTTGAAAGCGAAATACCTTATCAAGCTCGCTAACATTTACAGAGCCGCTATCATCAATGCTTTCCCTTGTGATCTGATACTGATCCTTTGGCAGGAACACCTTGATCAGCTCCTCGTACTGGTTAAGCTGCCCTGCGCCTTCTATCCTACAGCGATACAAAAGGATTGCTCCTTTTTTCCGTACCGAGTTCCGTCGGCCCCATATGTCCCGGAAGAACCAGCGTATCATCCGGCAACACGAACAGCTTCGCATGA
>CAJUEB010000261.1 GCA_910585135.1 uncultured Eubacteriales bacterium | reverse complement strand
GGGCAGTTCTTGAAAAGGCTTATGGGGAATCCACCGCAAATGAACTTTTGGGAAAGGTTACGAAGTATTTGAAAAACCGTTCCTTTGAATTTATATCAAAGACGGATAGCAAGAACTTGTATTCCATCCTCCAGCATGAACGCCCGCAGACGATTGCGCTCGTGCTGTCCTATGCGGAGTCGGATATGGCCGCGCAGGTGATCGGGGAGCTTCCAGAAGATAAGCGCATCAAGGTAGTGGAAAACATTGCACAAATGGAAAGCGCTTCGCCGGAAGCGATTAAGCTTGTAGAAAACCAGCTGCGAAAGCAGTTTGACAATATTCTTACGACTGATTACACAACGATCGGTGGTATTGATTACATTGCTGACGTTATGAACCATATGGACAGAAGCAACGAAAAACTCATCTTCGACCGCATGGGAGAGGAAAACCCGGAACTTGCGGAAACCATCAGGAAGAAGATGTTCGTATTCGAGGATATCATGGGCATGGACGATCGTTCCATCCAGCGTTTTATCCGCGATTGCGATATGAAGGATATCGTATACGCCCTGAAATCGGCAACGCCGGAAATGGCTTCCCTGTTCTACAGCAATATGTCCAGCCGTATGGCAGAGACCATTCAGTCCGACCTGGAGGTTACGATCAACGTGCGTCTTAAAGATGTGGAAGAAGCGCAGCAGCGTATCGTGAACCTGATCAGGAGCTTGGAAGAAGCCGGAGAACTGATTACAAGCAAGGGTGGAAAGGATGATATCATTGCATAATTACAGGATATTGAAGGCGGGAAGCGCACAGGATGAAATTTTGGCGGTAGGCAATGAAGCCGTGTTCAAAACCTTTAACCTCACCATGCCGGAGACGGTAAAGGAGGAAAGCGATCCTTTGAAAACCGCAGAAAAGCCGGAGAAACCGGCAGAGCCTGAACCTTCCCCAGCCGATACCCTTTTGCAAGAAACCATATTAAAAACGGAGGCTCTTTTGGAAAATGCCAAGGCAGAGGCTGAGGAGATCAGGCGGCAGGCTTACCAGGAAGGCCTTGAACAAGGCAGAGAAGAAGGTCTGGAAATAGGCCGGCAGGAAGCCCGGGAGGCGGAACAGGATGCGATCCATGAGAAAGTTCACCAACTGGAAGAGCAGATCAAACAGTATGTGACGGACATGGAAAACCTCAAGGACAGGATACTGGAAGAATACCTGGACGATTTAAAGGACATTTCCCTTGCCATCGGTGAGAAGATCGTGCAGACCAGCTTGAAAACCAGCGGTGAGGTCGTGCGGAAAATGATCATCGCCGCCACGGAAAAGCTAAAGCGGACCGCATGGGCGAAGATCTATGTGGCGCCGAGTGGCAATGAGATGGATCTGCAAGGAGACGCCCAACTGCTCAAGGAACTTTCCAAGCTGTCGGATAACGTGAAAATCGTCGTCATGGACGATGCGGAAGCGGGAACCTGCGTAATCGAGCTGCCGCATGAGATTATCGATATCAGCACAGGCACGCAGATGGAAAACATCCGGGACATTTTGAACAACGCAAGAGCATAACAGTTACAGGAGAGAAATATGCTGAAAGCCATTCCCAATATGATACAGCAAGCTGAGACGGTCAACCATGTTGGGCGGATTGAAAACATCATCGGGATGTCCATGGAAGCTTCCGGGCGGGGCGCAAGCATTGGCGATATCGTTCTCATATATAACGAAGAACAAAAAAAAGAAATCATGGCTGAAGTTGTGGGCTTCAAAGAAGACAAGGTTCAGCTCATGGCCTATGAAAACATGAAAGGCATAGGCAATAACAGTTTTGTAAGAAATACGAAAAAACGCCTCAAGATTCCCGTTGGGGAAGGTCTTAGGGGCAGAATCATAAATGCATTGGGGCAGCCGATGGATGATCTGGGTTCGTTGCAGTCAGGCAGGCATTATTATGTCGAAAGCCCTGACATCAACCCCATGTCCAGGCCGCCCATCCGTGAAAGGATACATTTCGGGATCAAAGCGATCGATGGACTTAACACCATCGGGAAAGGACAGCGAATCGGCATCTTTGCAGGAAGCGGCGTCGGCAAGAGTACCCTTATGGGGATGATCGCCAGAAACGTCAATGCGGACATAAACGTGATTGCACTCGTCGGAGAGCGAGGCAGGGAAGTCCGTGAGTTCGTGGAAAAGGATCTGGGACCTAAGGGCATGAAAAAATCCGTGCTGGTCGTAGCGACTTCGGATCAACCGGCCATGCTGCGCATGAAATGCCCAATGGTGGCGACGACGATTGCGGAATACTTTAAGGATCAAGGCAAAGATGTCCTGTTGATGATGGACTCCCTGACG
>CAJUEB010000260.1 GCA_910585135.1 uncultured Eubacteriales bacterium | reverse complement strand
AGGGCGATGAATATGCGAAACAGAAGCTCTGTGAAGCCAATTTGAGGCTGGTAGTCAGTATTGCCAAGAAATACGTGGGCAGGGGCATGCTGTTTCTCGATCTGATCCAGGAGGGGAATCTGGGATTGATCAAAGCGGTTGATAAATTTGACTGGACCAAGGGTTATAAGTTCAGCACCTATGCGACTTGGTGGATCAGGCAGGCCATTACCCGTTCGATCGCAGACCAGGCCAGGACGATCCGAATCCCTGTCCATATGGTGGAAACGATCAATAAGCTGATCAGGGTTTCCCGGCAGCTCTTGCAGGAAGAGGGCAGAGAGCCTTCGCCGGATGAGATTGCAGAGGAGATGGGAATTTCTGTCGAGAAGGTCAGGGAAATCTTGAAAATTGCGCAAGAGCCGGTTTCCCTAGAAACGCCGATCGGGGAAGAGGAGGACAGCCACCTGGGTGATTTCATTCCCGATGAAGATGCTCCAGCACCGGCGGAAGCAGCTGCGTTTTCCATGCTGAAGGAGCAGCTTGTCGATGTGCTGGGGACGCTCACCGACAGAGAGCAGAAGGTTTTGAAGCTAAGGTTTGGCCTGGAAGACGGCAGGGCGAGGACGCTGGAGGAGGTCGGCAAGAAATTCGATGTTACGCGTGAGCGAATCAGGCAAATCGAGGCGAAGGCATTGCGGAAGCTGCGGCATCCGACCAGAAGCAAGAAGCTGAAGGATTATTTGGAGTGAAACAAGATCGGCGTAGCGGCTGTGATGAAAAAGGGACAGGTATGTTATGCTCAGGCTTAGTGACAGGCTGCAAATGATTGCAGATCAAATTGAACCGGGGGAAACCATGGCCGATATCGGATGCGACCATGGTTTTTTGCCGATTTATTTAAGGCTGGCAGGGAAAAGTCCTAAGGTGATTGTCGCTGATGTCAGCGCGCTGTCCCTTGCGAAGGCCGCATCCAATGCCAGGCTGCACGGCTTTTGCGCAGAAGCGGCTGCTGGCGTCGGGATGCGCATGGCGGCTGACGCTAGGGGCAAAGATGATGCTGGCATGGATTTTCGCGCGGGAAACGGTCTTTTTGTGCTTGCGTCTGGTGAAGTGGATGCTGTCGTGATCGCGGGCATGGGCGGAAAGCTGATCCGGGACATCATGGCTGCTGATCTTGGGCATACCTGTTCATTTAAACGGTTTGTGTTGCAGCCCCGGATCGGGCAGGGTCATCTGCGGAAGTGGCTTTTAAGGCATGGTTTTGCCATTATCAATGAAGGTCTTGTGACTGAGGGCGCGCATATAGCGGAGATCATCACCGCAATAAGTCCGGGCTGGATGGAAGTGGCGGGTACTGGTAGCAGGGAAGCGGACGCTGGCGAAGGGATGGCCGCCGGGGAAGGCAGCAGTCCAGTCGCGAAAGGACGTGATTCTGCGCACACGGATTTTCCTGTGGTGCGGGGGATGCAGGACGGTGCAGACGCGCAGGGAAACGCCATGATCTGGAAAATCCCCCCTTGGATGATTCATGCGCAAGGTCCGGTGATTGATTTTCTGACGCGAAGCCTGACAGCGGAACAAAAAAAGCTCTCAAATGTCATGCGAGCCAAAGTGCGTGATATGCGGCTTGAGCAAACCATTTGCCATGATATCGATTATTTAAAACGTTTGATTGAGGAGTATGAACATGGACAGCAAAAAAAATATGAAAAATGATTCCGTGGTTACGGTAGCGGATCTTGCGGATGCGATCGAAACGTTCGCACCGTGCGGTTTGCAGGAGGAATGGGATAACAGCGGCCTTTTGGTCGGTTTTCAGCAAAAGCCCGTTAAAAAGCTTCTTACCTGCCTTGAGATCGATCACAACGTGATCCAGGAAGCGAAGGAGCTTGCAGCAGATATGATCGTGACGCACCATCCGCTGATTTTTCATGAAATCAGGAATCTGCGTGATGGTAATTATAAAGACCGTCTGGTGATGGAGCTTATCGGAAGCGGAATTTCTGTTTATTCCTGCCATACGCCGTTTGATAAGGTGCGGGGCGGCAATAATGATATCATCATGGATCGTCTTTCTCTGGGATCTGTTCGGAATTTGAAAGGACAGGAGGTCGCATCTGCGGAGAAAATGATAGCGCGGCGTGAAGCGGCGGATATCGGAAGGATCGGCGTTTTAAAAGAACCGATGCTTTATAAAGATGTGATATCGTTTGCAGCGTCGCAGCTTGAGATGAGCATCAGGCAATTTCATGCGGTGGGTTCTTTGGATCGTGAGATCAGGACGGTGGGCGTATGCACAGGAGCTGGCGCGGACTTAATCGAAATGGCTGCGGCGGCAGGCTGCGAGCTTTTCATCACCGGAGATGTCAAATATCATGAGGCGCGGGATGCTGCATTGTCGGGGATGTGTGTTCTCGATGCAGGG
>CAJUEB010000259.1 GCA_910585135.1 uncultured Eubacteriales bacterium | reverse complement strand
AATTCACAAAAAACGCTTTTATCAATTTAGGGATCGGTGTTCCGATGGAGGTCTCCAATGTACTCAACGAAGAAGGCATGATCAAAAGCGTGTCTGCCAGCATCGAATCGGGCGTTATGGGCGGTGTTCCTGCCCCCGGTATCGCTACAGGTGCGGCCTATAATCCAGACGCGATTTTAAAACAGCCGGATATGTTCGATTTTTACGACGGCGGCGGCATTGATTTCGCCTGCCTGGGCGCAGCGGAAATGGACGCCTGCGGCAATGTCAATGTATCGCGCTTTGCCGGAAAAGTACCTGGTCCCGGCGGGTTCATCAATATCACCCAAGGGGCGAAAAACATCTGCTTCATGGGTACGTTCACCGCGGGAAAAAGCGATATCCGTGTTGAAGACGGCGAAATTCATATCGTCAAAGACGGACCGCACATCAAATTCAAAAAGCACGTTGCGCATATTACCTTCTCCGGCGATTATTCACGGGAAAAGGGACGTCAGAAGATTCTCTATATCACCGAGCGGGCAGTATTCCAGCTTCTGCCGGAAGGCTTTACTTTAATCGAAATCGCACCTGGCGTCGATTTGGAAAAAGACGTGCTGAATAAAATGGAGTTCAGGCCTCACATCGCGCCTGACCTAAAGCAAATGGATAGCAGGCTGTTCCGGCCGGAAGCAATGGGAATCAAACTGTAAAAGAATTACACTCCTGCCAGCCCCATTTCCCAAAACAAAGCAGAAATAATTGGCTGTACGAAAAACATAACGACGAAAACAATCCCGCATACAACGTACAATTCACGGTTGCTTTTCCCCGATGACCCTGATGCAATCCGCGCAAGCTGCGGACAAGCCGCTAGCAGCCATTTCGTAATAAAATACCCCATCATCGTCCCGCATGCATTCGTTATGATATCATTGATATCCGTCACCCGGTAAGTGAAAATTTGTAAAAATTCTACGAGTACCGTAACGGCAAATCCAAACAGGACAGTCTGCTTCATCGCCCGGTACTTCTGTGCTAAAACAGGAAGCAGCATTCCAAGCGGAACAAAGAGCAGCACATTCAGGATATTGTTTTCTACATTGGTCTCCATGCCTAAGAATGGCACAAAATCAAAGGAAAGATCCAAGCGGACATAAAACACAGACGGCAATCCAGTCAGTGCATACACGGCTGCCAGATACAATGCGAAGATCATGTAGCACACTGTTCTTCCCGCATTGTGAATCAAGGTTTTTCCCAGCACAAGCATGACTGGAATCAATACGATGGATGCTGTAATGATTTCTGTTCCTAGCGATAAAATCCGAAACATAACTCCCCACTCCTTCTTTTCGTTGCGTTGTTGGATTTGAAGCCGCTATGAGGATAATATCACGGGATAAGCGCGACGCCAGCCTCTGATCCTGATATTCTGCGGCCTGCTCCAACTCGCTTCCAGTATAAAAGAAATGACCTAAATACGCCATACGCTGGAAAGCAATGTTTTAAATCTGCAAGGCAATCTTTTGATTTTTGTAAGAAAAACACTTGTACAATTCTTCGCTCATATTTTTATTTAATTTTGAAGAAGGCTTTATTGGTACAGGGTTTTCCAGATATAACAATCGCCGCCGCCTGTTAAACAGGCAGCGGCGAGCATTTCAATCCTTCTCGGAACAAAACTGCTTATACCGTTTGGAGAAATTCACGATACGCCTTCGCTGTCGTCCTCGTCAAAAGCTTCGCAGCATTTGCCAAGGAATATTCGACTGTCATCTCATCCGTTTTGATCCCATATATTTTTTTTACGCCATATTCATAAAGCGCCTCTGCCCCTTCGCCCACATATCCGGTTATGATGTAAACAGGGATATTATTTTTTCTAGCCAGCGACGCAACGCCAAACGGGGTTTTTCCGTTGATCGTCTGACTATCGCATTTCCCTTCGCCTGTAATCACAAGATCAGCTCCCTGCATCTTCCCGTCAAGCCCGGAAAGCTCTGCGATGATGTTCACGCCTTCTGCGAGCTTTCCGTCCAGAAACGCCACAGTGCCAGCGCCAAGGCCTCCCGCCGCTCCCGCTCCGGGAATATCCGCAATGCTTTTGCCCAAGTCTTTCTCGATGATTCCTGCGAATCGTTTCAAATTATGGTCAAGCAGCTTCACCGCTTCTGCATCTGCGCCCTTCTGCGGACCAAATACAAAGCTAGCTCCATTTTCACCGCACAACGGGTTCTTAACATCACAGGCAATGAGAAAATCGGATTGGAATATCCTCTGATCTACATTGTCCGTCGTGATATGGGCGAGTTTGCTAAGCGCACCGCCGCCATAAGATATCTTGCGTCCATTTTCATCCAACAAACCATAACCCAGCGCCATTGCCATCCCGGCGCCGCCATCGTTAGTCGCACTGCCACCAAGGCCGATGACGAACGTTTTACAGCCTTTATCCAG
>CAJUEB010000258.1 GCA_910585135.1 uncultured Eubacteriales bacterium | reverse complement strand
CGATCTCATCCTTGTTTTCTATCTCTGATTTAAAATCAAGAGAACCGCTCTTGGCAATCGTTCCCAGGTTCTTTTCCAGTTCCTCCTTGGTCATGCCCATCCCGTTATCGATGATTTTCAGCGTCCGCGCATCCTTGTCCGCTTCAATCGTAATCGTGAAATCGTCCCGGGAAAGTCCCGTATTTCCTTCCGTCAGGCTGCGGTAATACAATTTGTCTATCGCATCGCTGGCATTCGAAATCAGCTCACGCAAGAAAATTTCCTTATGCGTATAAATAGAATTGATCATTAAATCCAGCAAACGTTTGGATTCTGCCTTGAATTGTTTCTTTGCCATAAAATCTCTCCTCCGTATTTTAATTGTTCGTTTTCGCTTTTCTCTGTATCTTATCATGCCCACTACATCCATATGCAGCTACAGCCTTACATGGATTGGCACTCACCGATATTGAGTGCTAACAATATATTACGACAAAGGCAGCCAGAAATCAAGGGGGATTTTGGAAAAATTTACGAAAATGGTTTATCTTCTTTTTTCCTGCTATAATCCATATTGAACATAGCCGCTTGCTCTGATATAATAATATCAAGAGAAAGCTGGAAAAACGGCTAACCGATTTTAGTCACGATGACCGCCACCTGGGTTCAAGCAAGGGCGGTCATTTTATTTCCTTTTATTACATTTTTATCAACTTTTTCCACACAAAAAATCCCGACATGCCGTCGAGGATATAATTCACACCCTATCTTGCAATAGGGGGGTGCCCTGTTCCCCGCTTCTGCCTTCCACTCAAAGGAGGCTTGACATCCACGATGGGAAACGCGGACTCCCAATGTCGTTACGTAGGTTGAATTATAGCACCTCAACGCACATTTCAGGATCTATTGTTAGTTTATGTTGTTTTCAGCGAAATACCCGGTCAAATCGTTTTTATCTTTTTCCTTTCGGTTTTCCGCTAGGTTTATTATAAATTCAGCATCCTGAATTTGCAAGTATTTTCACGGATATTCCCAATATTTCCAAACAGCCGGAATGACGGCAAATCACAGCATACTGGCGCGATACAACGCCGCATACTGTCCGTTTTTTGCCATCAATTGCTCATGTGTTCCCGCTTCTTTGATTTTTCCTTCATCTACAAGCACGATCCGGTCAACATTTTTAATAGTGGACAGCCTGTGGGCAATGATGATCGAAGTCCGTCCCTCTGCCAGCTTATCGAATGCCTGCTGAATCTTCGCTTCCGTAACCGTATCCAGCGCAGAGGTCGCTTCATCCAGAATCAAGATTGGCGGGTTTTTAAGGAATATCCGCGCAATGGCGATCCGCTGCTTTTGTCCTCCCGATAAAAGCACGCCCCGCTCTCCCGTATACGTTTGGAATTTCTGAGGCATCTGCATGATGTCGTCGTAGATTTCCGCCTTCCGTGCAGCATCCATCACTGCTTCATCAGAAGCCTCCGGCAAACCGTAACGAATATTTTCCATAATCGTATCAGCAAAGAGAAATACATCCTGCTGAATAATGCCTACAGCCTTCCGCAAATCCTCTTTACGGATCTGGCGAACATCAAGACCATCGATTTTGACAGAGCCGCTGCTGACGTCGTAAAAGCGTGGAATCAGCTGGCAAAGCGTACTCTTGCCGCCTCCCGACGGACCTACGACGGCAACCGTCCTTCCGCCCTGTATGTCCAAATCAATTCCATGCAAAACCTCTGTCGTGCCATCATATGTAAAATCAACATGATCCAGCCGGATATCGCCCTTGTCACAGCGAAACGCAGCGGGATGCGGCGGGTCTTTGATCTCCGGCGCAAGGCGCATGATCTCGATAAACCGGGTAAGACCGGCCCATCCATTCATGAACATTTCCGTAAAGTTAGACAGCTTTCGGATCGGGTTAATAAACGTGCTGACAAAGAGATAAAAGGTGATCAGATCCACATAATTCATCTGGTTTTTCATGATCAGCCAGCCGCCGCACGCCAAAATCGCTACAGGCATGATGCACAAAAAATATTCCAGCGATGAATTAAACTGGCCAAACGCTTTGTAGTTATCGCATTTCGCGGTTTTAAACTGCTCGTTAGCCTTCGCAAACTTCTCATAATCCGCCGCTTCATTCGCAAACGCTTTGGAAGTCCTGATCCCTGACAACGCGGATTCGATTTCTCCGTTGATCTCCGCCATCTTTACCTTGACCTTCTTTGATGCCAGCACCATGCGTTTTCTGCAAAGGATCACGATAAAGAGGAAAATCGGGATAATGACAATAATCAGCAAAGCGAGCTGCCACTGTATCGTCGCCATAATGATGACCGATCCTAAAATGGTAACAAAAGCGATAAAAAGATCTTCCGGACCATGATGTGCCAGCTCCGTGATTTCAAATAAATCCCCTGTCATGCGGTTCATTAGCTGTCCCGTTTTATTGTTGTCGAAGAAACGAAAATCCAGTGTCTGGATATGTGAAAACAGATC
>CAJUEB010000257.1 GCA_910585135.1 uncultured Eubacteriales bacterium | reverse complement strand
AATCCTTTAGCTGCTGGAAAGAGCATCCCGGGAAATCTGTCCGCCCGATCGACTGCTGAAACAGCGTGTCCCCGCTGAACAAAACCTTATCCTGCTCTGCATAAACGCACATCCCGCCTGGGGAATGGCCTGGCGTATGGAAAAATTTCAATTCGACGTTTCCCACCTGCAAGGTGTCTCCGTCTTTTACGAAAATATCTGCCTTTACTGTGTCAGGCGTCCCGAAGGAAGCGCTGAAATTCGCATTGACATCCAGGAGCATATCCTCCTCAGCTTCGTGTGCCACGACCTTGGCATCTGGAAAATCCTTTAAATGCTGATTGACGCCACAGATATGATCTGAATGCCCATGTGTGAGGATAATGTATACGATATCGATGTCCTCCTCCTTAACCAGGTTCGTCAGCACCGGGTTATATCCACCGGGATCTACGATAAATCCCTTCTTGGTTTCCTCATCTACCGCCAGGTACGTATTGACTTGAAGTGCGCCGCTCGGCAAATTTCTTACTTTCATATATAATCTCCTTATGATCTCTTTTCGTCTTTTTGCTAGGTCTGTATATAATCTATTCTCGCCTTCCCGCTAAGTTCTTAGAAGTTCTTTTGGCTGTCCAGCAGGATGGTAACAGGCCCGTCATTATGGATTTCGACCAGCATCTCCGCTTGGAAAACGCCTTCCTCCACGTGAATCCCACGTTCTTTCATCCGCTCGATGACTGTTTGGTAAAGCGCTTTGGCCTCTTCCGGCGGTGCTGCTGTCGTAAAGCTCGGGCGCTTGCCCTTCCGCGCATCACCCAGCAGGGTGAACTGGGAAACAGCAAGGATTTCGCCGCCAACATCAATCACGCAGCGATTCATCTTTCCTGCTTCATCCTCAAATATCCTGAGCCCGGTTATCTTATCCGCAATATAAGCGGCATCCTGCTCCGTATCGCCATCGGCAACACCGATTAAGACCATCAGTCCATGCCCGGATTTTCCCGTCAGCATACCATCCACTGTTACGCTGCTTTTTGTGACTCTCTGTACGACTGCTCTCATGCTTTTGCCCTATATGCCTCCGATATGCCGGGTACGCTTTTTAGCAAGCGGCATATTTTCTCGATTTGATTTTTATCTTTAATGCGCAAGGTCAACATGATATTGACCGTTTCGTTCTTGTCTGCCCGTGCATTGATCCCGGATATTCCGACATCCATATCCTCACAGATCTTGGATATGTTAGACAGCAACCCCTTTTGATCCTTTGCCATCAGGTTGATCTGCGTATGGAAAGACTTGTCCAGCAGCTCCGAATTCCACGAAACCTTGATACAGCGATCCTTGTCGCCTTCTGTAAAAGACTTGAGGTTGTCACAATCAGCCCGGTGTACCGATATGCCCCTTCCCTTTGTGATGAAGCCAACGATTTCGTCTCCCGGTACAGGATTACAGCATTTTGCCATCCTGATCATCAGATTATCCACGCCTTCTACAATAACGCCTGAATCATCATCCGGCTTTTGTTTTTGATGGTTGATCCGCTTCTGTGTCTTCTCATTGATTTCATTGAGGTTTTCCAGAAGTGTTTTTTCTTTTTCTTCTTCTTCCGCCTGGCGGTCTGCCGCCTCGTAATGCAACAGCAGATTTGTGAGCTTTGTCTGTAGCGTCCCGCCGCCTGAAAGCTGCTGATACAGTTCATCGCTATTTTTGTATCCCAACTCCTTGACCGCCTTATTGACATAAGCGTTTTTCATTAAAACGCGCGGATCGTAGCCTTTTTTTCTAATGTATCGATCGATCTGATCCTTGCCCTTATCGATCGCATCTGATTTATTTTCTTTCTTGAGCCACTGTCTGATCTTATTTCTGGCAGAGCTGCTCTTAGCGATCTTGAGCCAGTCGATGGAAGGTCCGGCAGCATTGGGCGAAGTCACGATTTCGATGATATTACCATTTTCCAGCTTATGGTCGATCGTCACCATTTTGCCGTTGACCTTAGCGCCTACGCACTTACAACCCACATCGGAATGAATCTTAAAGGCAAAGTCAAGCGGGGTAGCGCCTGCCGGCAGATCGATCACATCACCTTGCGGCGTAAAGACAAATACCTGGCCAGAAAACAGATCCATCTTGAGGGATTCCATGAATTCCTTCGGATCTTTTACATCCTTTTGCCATTCCAGCGCTTGCCGCAGCCAGGAAAGCTTGACTTCTTCTTTATCGCTTTTAATGCCCTCCTTGTATTTCCAGTGCGCCGCGATACCGTATTCGGCGATCTTATGCATTTCATACGTCCTGATTTGTATTTCAAACGGCTTGCCGCTGTCCCCGATCACCGTCGTATGAAGCGACTGGTACATATTCGGCTTCGGCATGGCGATATAATCCTTAAACCTGCCTTGAATCGGCGTCCACATCGTATGAACCATCCCTAACACTGCATAACAGTCCCGTACCGTTTCCACGATGATCCGCACAGCCATTAAATCAAATATCTCATCGAGG
>CAJUEB010000256.1 GCA_910585135.1 uncultured Eubacteriales bacterium | reverse complement strand
GATGCTTACATCGTAATCATTGAATTCGATCTGCTTGAATACAAAAGGCGGCATAATTCAAAAGCGGTGAAAAAAACATTGTCCATCCCACAATGGCTCAACGAAGAAGCTACCGCAAGGGGAATTAACTTTTCGCAAGTGTTACAAGACGGACTAAAAGCCCATCTGGGTCTATAGATTGTTACAGCCTTAATGAAAAAACAACCACGCATCAAACGCGAATTTTTGGCATATAAAAACCGCAGATCATTTTCGTCTGCGGCTAACGACAACGATAAATCAAAAACGATAGCATTAATGACCAATCAAAAGCCATAACAATTTCTTTATTATATTGATCGTTCCGAATCCTCCCATTTTGCACATCTCCCACAGAAGCTTTCCAGCCTGTTTTTTTCTTCCGTATTTTATAGACAAGTCATACCTGCGCCCGAGCTTCCAGCGCATGATGCGTTTTTGTGACGGCTTGTCCTCGATTTTGCAAATCGCAGCGATCTCATCTACCAGGCGCTCAAATCCATCATAGCGCTTTTTTTCCTCCGCCTCACTCAATATTTGCCGGGAATGGCTGTCTTTTCTGACACAAACGCCATACAGTTCTTCCCGTATGGTCGGACATTTATGATCGTACAAAAGTGGCAGCAGCATTTGGAAATTCTGCCCCACATCGTATTCCGGGATGCGCTGCTCCTGGTAAATATCAAAAAAGCATTGCGAGCGTACCATATAACACCCGCAGCAAACATAGGTCTTTCCCTCTAAAACGTCCCAAAACAGCGCTTCGTTTGATAAATCACCCTGGCGCTCACCCTTTTTCACCAAAGCTTCGGTTTTACCATCAAAATAATAGGCTAAGGAGCGGACGCAATGATATTGCAAATGTTCCTGCAAAAATGCCACTCTCTTTTCGACCGATTCCGGCGCCAATACATCGTCGCTGTCCGGCCAGATGAGGAACTCTCCCTGCACATAAGGAAGACCATGGTTGATGGCTGCTGAGGCATTTTGATGGGATGCCTGAATCAGTCGGTAGTCATATCCCCTAGCCGCAAATCTGCTGCGGTAACGCTCCGCGATCCGGACGGTTTCATCGGTCGAGCCATCGTCCACCAGGATCATTTCAATTTGACGGTACGTCTGGGCAAGCACCGAATCAAGCATTTGCGGCAGATATGCCGCCCCGTTGAATACAGGGGTAATGATGGAAACTTTTCCCGTTTTAAATTTTTCCTGTTCGTTCATTTCCGCTTCCTTCGTTTATTTCCCTCATCTCTGCGCTTCCATTACCGCTGCCGCACAAGCTTTTTGTTCTCTATTTTATAAATGATATCGCATTCATTGGCAAGGCTCATATGGTGCGTTACCATCAGCATCGTTTGATTGCCTCTCACCTGTCGAATCGAATCGATCACTGCTTTTTCCGTTTCCATATCTAAGGCGGCAGTTGCTTCATCCATGACTAAAAGCGCAAAATCCTTATAAAGTGCTCTTGCCAGTGCGATTCTTTGCCGCTGCCCGCCTGAAATCGTCGTCCCATTTTCGCCGATCAATGTATGGATTCCCTTCGGCATTTTCAGGACATCCTCTTTGATCTGGGCACAATCCAGACATTCCAGGACACGGTCATCATCGATTTCACTGTCTTCTTCAAAAAAGGCTACATTTTTCCGTACCGTTGCGCCATTTAGGTAGACAGTTTGCGGAATATAGCTGATTAATTCACCGATACTGGCTCTGCATTTTCCCCCTGCATCTGTCTCCGTGACGATATCATAATCATCGTAAAAAATCGTCCCTTTCTGTGGTTTTAAAAGTCCCAGAAGAAGACCTAAAAGAGTCGTCTTCCCTGACCCCGATTCCCCAATGACAGCAACGGAACGCCCCTTTGGGATTTCGATGGAAGCATCGCAAAAGATCGCTTTCCTCCCCGCATAAGCGAAGGTCATATTTTTTGCAAAAATCCCCCGTTCAAAGGTAAGCGTTTTCTGCCGCAAGCCAGCGTTTTTTTTCTCTTCTTCTTTTACCGCATCATATCTGGCAAGACCGTCCTTCACCATCTCATAAGATTTCCGGGCAAATTCCATTTCATTCATATGGTTGATGATGCTGTATGCCGCCAGCACAATATTCCCCAGAGCCGCTGTATAAGCGATAATCGGCGCAAGGAGAGAGAGCAGTCCCATCCCCGAAACCAGCAATACCGCAAAGACAAGAAACATCACCGTCTGAACCAGCACTTGCATGATCGTTTGCACGAAATTGTTTCGATAAGCGAATTCACTCTGTGCTTGCACATAACCTTCACTCGCTTCCCGGTAACCGTTCATGATGGCGTCCGTCCGCCTGCTCAGCTTCAACTCTTCAAAAATGCCATAAGCGATACTGATCTGCGCATTTGACTGAATTTCGTACTTTCTGCACGCTTCTCCATAAGCGTTCACTTTTCGGCGCACCAAGAAAAAAAGCCCCGCCGTAAGAGCGAATATCAAGATACAGCTTGCCAGCCCAATCCA
>CAJUEB010000255.1 GCA_910585135.1 uncultured Eubacteriales bacterium | reverse complement strand
GTCCGTATCCAGCTCATAGGAGGAAACCGCCAGATTTTCCATATCTTCCGTCGCGATTTTTAACATATGAAACCGATCCATGCCAGAGGTTATTTTTTTGTCCAGTTTAAAGGGCTGCAATCTGGCGGGAACGAAAATCACTTGCGCAAGCCCTGCCTGCTCCGCCGCGTCCTTTGCAAGGCCGATATGTCCCCAGTGCACCGGGTCGAACGTTCCGCCAAAAATGCCAACTTTTTTCATTGAAATCTCCCTTATCGTTTGATTGCAATTCCCAGCTCGTCAAGCTGCTCTTCCTCCACAACGCCCGGCGCTTCGCTGACCATGCACTGGGCATTCTGATTCTTTGGAAATGCAATGACCTCCCGGATAGATTTTTCTCCTAGAAGCAACATTACCAGGCGGTCAAGACCGTATGCCAGTCCGCCGTGAGGCGGCGTGCCGTATTTGAAGGCTTCTACCAGAAAACCGAATTTTTCATCGATTTCTTCCTGCGACATATCGAGTGCCCGGAACATATCCTCCTGCATCTTTTGATCATGGATTCTGATGCTGCCGCCGCCAAGCTCCACGCCGTTAAGAACGATATCGTAAGCATTGGCCTTTGCCTTCATCGGATCGGTCTTTAAAAGCTCCGCATCCTCTGCCTTTGGCGAGGTAAACGGATGATGCATCGCATGATAAGCGCCAGCTTCTTCGTCATATTCAAACAGCGGAAAGTCAACGACCCACAGCAGGTTATATTGATTGTCATCCAAAAGTCCCATTTCTTCCGCGATATGCCGCCGGAGGAATCCGAGGCTGTCAAATACGACCTTATTTCGGTCAGAGACAATGAGGATCAAATCGCCTGCTTCTGCATCCATCGCATCGGCGATTTCCTTTCGCTGCTGCGGCGAAAAGAATTTGTTGACAGAGGAAGACACTTCGTCTTCAGCGACCTTCATCCATACCATTCCCTTCGCGCCGTAGCTTTTCACCGCTTCGGTCAGCTTATCGATTTTTTTCCTGGTATAAGCGTCTGCACCGCCTGTGATACAGATTCCCCTGACGCTGCCGCCTGCAGCGATCGCATCGGTAAATACCTTGAATTCACAATCTGCAACGAGCTGTGTAATGTCTTTTAGCTCAAAGCCAAAGCGCGTATCCGGCTTATCACTTCCATAACGTTCCATCGCCTCGTCGTAGGAAATACGCGGAAACGGCGTCTCGATCTCGATGCCTTTCAGTTCTTTGAAGACCCGTTTCAAATATCCTTCCTGTATTTCGATCACATCATCAACATCGACAAAAGACATTTCCAGGTCGATCTGAGTGAATTCAGGCTGCCTGTCGGCTCGCAAATCCTCATCCCGGAAGCATTTGACGATCTGCATATAGCGATCTGTCCCGCCGACCATCAAAAGCTGTTTGAACATCTGCGGCGACTGCGGAAGCGCATAAAAGCGCCCTTGATTGACCCTGCTCGGCACGAGATAGTCCCTGGCGCCTTCCGGCGTCGATTTGATCAATACAGGCGTTTCCACCTCTGTGAATCCGTTTTCGGCGAAATAATCCCGCGTCAGCTTCGACAGATTGTGGCGAAATGTCAGATTGTCCTGCATCTTTTTCTTTCGCAGATCCAGATACCTGTATTGCAACCGCAGGTTGTCGTCAACGTTATCGTCGTCCTTAATGTAGATCGGCGGCGTATCAGCCTGCGAATAGATGATGAGATCATCGGCAAACACTTCGATATCGCCCGTTGGAATGCCGCCATTCTTAGACTCTCTTTCCTTGACCAGCCCTTTGATGCCTACCACGTATTCGCTTCGTAAGGTATCCGCTTTGTCAAATAACGCCTGCGGGATCTTGTCGTCAAACACCACCTGCGTGATTCCCGTCTTATCCCGCACATCGCAGAAGATCAGGCCGCCCAGGTTTCTTCGCTTCTGAATCCAGCCGTTGAGAACGACATGCTCACCGATATCTTCTTTTCGTAATTCCCCGCACATATGGGTTCTTTTATATACGCTCATTTGATTCTCCTGATTTATAATTGCATTTATTTTGTTTAAACTGCTACTTCGCAAGCGCTTTGGCGATGTCTTCCATCGGCACATTTGTTTGCTCTGACGAAGCCATATCCTTAATGGCAACGCTATTTTTGACAAGCTCGTCCTGCCCGATCACGATGGTTTTTTTCGCATGAACCCGGTTCGCATACTTGAACTGGTTTTTGATATTCCTGCCCATGATATCCATCTGCACGGCAAAGCCTTCCTGCCGCAGCTGCCGCATCAGTTTAAGCCCGGCAGCCTTTGCCTCATCCCCCATCACCGCAATAAAAGCGTCAATGCCTTCCGGCTTTGGAATCTCGACGCCGCAGTTTTCCATCGTCAGGAGCAGTCGTTCCTTCCCCAGTCCATAACCCACGCCCGGCGTTGACGGACCGCCGATTTCCTCTACAAGACCATCGTAACGACCGCCGCCGCATACTGTCCCCTGCGCACCGATTTTGGTAGTGACAAACTCAAAAGCGGTCTTC
>CAJUEB010000254.1 GCA_910585135.1 uncultured Eubacteriales bacterium | reverse complement strand
AAGGTATATGAGAAAGTATATGCAAGCAGCTCTTGAGGAAGCAAAAAAAGCAGCCACATTGGGAGAAATCCCCATTGGGGCAGTCATCGTCAAAGATGGGGCGATTATCGCCCGCGGCCATAATGAAACGGAAGTCCGCAAAGATCCGACAGCACATGCTGAAATGATTGCCATCAGGGCAGCAGCCAAAGCCTTAGGCGGGTGGCGGCTTTCTGGATGCCATATGTTCGTTACCGCCGAACCTTGCAGCATGTGTGCCGGTGCCATCGTATGGGCCCGCATCGAAAAGCTTTACATAGGAACGATGGATCCAAAATCCGGTGCCTGTGGTTCTGTGTTCAATATTCCCCAGGAAAAAAAACTTAATCATTTTACAGAAATTGAAATCGGTCTTATGCAGGAAGAGTGCAGCTGCATAATGAAGGATTTTTTTAAACAGCTTAGAAAAAAGAAGTCGGAGGGACAATACGCATGAAAAGAATCGGGGCACTGGTATGCCTTATAATAATGATGACATCTATTCTAGCGCCTGCAAGCTTTGCGGCAAATGACGCCAATTCGCAAAAATCACAGTTTGAAATCGTATCTTCAACGCCGCACGACGGCGATCAGGGCGTTGCCGTGGAAAACCTCAGCGTTAAAATCTATTTCAGCAAAGAGGTCATGCCCGATAATGATAAAGTCAGAAAGGCTAATGCGAAGGAATTCAAGCTCACCGATAAAAAAGGCAAAAAAATCCCTGTTAAAGTGTACTACAGCGAAAAGGAACGTGAAGACGGACTGCTGATGGTCGTATCCGATATCACAAATTCCGATATTACCATTAAGAGCAATGCATCATATACACTCACCATCGGCAAAAACCTGCAAGCAACTGACGGTTCTAAACTAGGAACGACGCAAACCATTAAATTCCGGACGCTTGACCGGGATAAATCCACTAAGATCTATACCATTATGATGGTCGTGATGATCGCCGGCATGATTTTCTTTACCAGCAGAAGCGCAAAAAAAGCCATGCAGAAGGAAAATCAGGAAAAAGGAAAATCGGAGACTGTAAATCCATATAAGGAAGCAAAGCGTACGGGCAAGTCCGTTGAGGAAATCGTCAAAAAAGATGCGCAAAGAAAAGCGAAAGAGGCAGAAGCCTTAGCGAAAAAGAAAGCTAAGGACGATGAAATCCTTGCCGCCCTTGAGGAAAAAGATGACGAACCAGCCTCAGAAAACAAACGGGTTAGCGGCAGACGTCCAATATCTGCGGCTGGCAGCGAATACAAGGTTAAGGTGGTAAAAACACAAAAGCCGGAAAAGAAGGCTTCTACCAATCCGAAAGGACAGACCGGAAAACAGAAAAACACGAAGAACAAAGGCAAGAAAAAATAAGCCGGGACTGCGAAAGCTGCAAGGTAAGTGAAGCTACAGAGATTGCGAACTGGCGAGATTGTGAGCCGATTTACGGATCGGCAAGAATTCGAACCGACGAATTTACGAAGAAAATGCGCGCCAGCAAAAATGCGAATAGAGTACAAAAGCATTTTAAAAAACGTAAAATCACAGAAAATGCAAACCCGCAAGGAATGAAGAGAAAAATTTAAAATAATGAGGCGGTTGACGCATAACACATGAAACCTACAGGATATAGTTGATTTGGGAAGCAAATTTTACTATATCCTGTATCTGTTTTTCCTGATAAGGAGTTCTCCATGAAACAACAGGTCAAACTACAGATGAAACAAAACATGAAACAAATCGATTTAAAATCATTTGCTAAAATAAACCTGACCCTGGATGTCCTGGGGACACTAGATAACGGATTTCACGAGGTTGCTATGATCATGCAACAAATCCTTTTATGTGATGATGTACGGATCAGGTGGTATGCAGATCCCGGCAAACCATGCCCAGTGCAAAAGGCATGTGCAGATATTGGCCAGCCGCGCCCAACGCAAAAGATCCATGCGGCCGCTGCGAATGACAACTTGACCTGCGGCATGACGAAAACAACCCACCCGGTGATCGGCAAAAATTCGGAAAGCCTCACCGCAGACATCCGCATAGAGCTTTCCACCAATAAAAAATACCTGCCCACAGACAACCGCAATCTGGCATATAAAGCCGCTGCCGCAATGGCCTCAAGATTTGGGAAAGACGAGAAAACCGGGAAAAACCGGCTAGGGAAATTACGCATCGATATCAAGAAAAGAATTCCCGTTGCAGCAGGCCTTGCAGGAGGAAGCAGCAACGCCGCGGCAGTTTTGCACGGAATACGGAAGCTATGGAATTTGAAGCTCTCCCTCAGGCAATTATGTGAAATCGGACAGGAGCTGGGTTCAGATGTTCCCTTCTGCATTATGGGACAAGCGGCAGCAAATGAAAATTTAAAGCAGGATTTCAAGAATGATCCGCTTGCCTGCCACTGCGCCCTGGCAACCGGGACAGGAACCGACCTTCGCCCGCTCAAGGGACTTCGCAGCCATCTGGTATTATCAAAACCGCCAATCAGCGTCTCCACAGCAGAGGTTTACAAAGGAATCGATAA
>CAJUEB010000253.1 GCA_910585135.1 uncultured Eubacteriales bacterium | reverse complement strand
TGGTCGTCATGGATGAAGATACCTGCATGGTAGAAGTCGCACGGTTTTTTATGAATTTTACACAAAATGAATCCTGCGGCAAATGCGTGCCGTGCCGTGAAGGAACGAGAAGAATGCTGGACATCCTGGAAAAAATCGTCGCAGGCAAAGGCGAACTTTCCGACCTGGATATCCTGGAACAACTAGCGGAAACCGTTACATCGACCGCCTTGTGCGGCCTCGGAAAAACAGCGGCAAACCCTGTGGTTTCCACCCTCAAATATTTCAGGGACGAATACATCGAACATATCGTCGAGAAGAAATGCAGGACGAAAACATGCCAGGCATTGAAAACCATTTACATAGATGAAAATTTATGCAAGGGCTGCTCGCTTTGTACAAGAGTGTGTCCGGTAAATGCCATTTCAGGCAAAGTAAAAGAGCCGTTTGTAATCGACGCTTCCAAGTGCATCAAATGCGGCGCATGTATGGAAAACTGCAAATTCAATGCGATTAAGGAGGACTAAGGATGAGCCCTGTCAACAGAAAGAAAACGATGATCGTAAACGGGATTCCCGTACTCATCGAAGGAGAAAAAAATATACTGGACGTGATCCGCAAAGCCGGGTTTGACGTTCCTACCCTCTGCTACTATTCCAAGCTTTCCACCTTTGGAGCGTGCAGAATGTGCATCGTTGAAGATAAAAGAGGCGATATCATGGCTTCTTGCTCCACCCCTCCGAGAGCGGGAATGGAGATCAAGACCAACACGCCTCGTTTGCGGGAATACAGAAAAATGATCCTGGAGCTGATGCTGGCAGACCATAATAGGGATTGCATCACCTGTGAAAAGAGGCAGAACTGCGAGCTGAAAGAGCTGGCAGAACGCTTCGGAATCGATTCGGTGCGCTTTGATACCTACAGCTTAGACGGACTCAAGGATGAGTCTTCCCCTGCTATCATCAGGCATCCAGATAAATGCATTTTATGCGGCGACTGCGTCCGTATGTGTGATGAAATCCAGCACATTGGCGCGATCGACTTCGTAAACAGAGGTTCGCGCATGGAAGTACAGCCTGCGTTCGATATGCCGATTGCCGAGTCCAACTGCGTCGGCTGCGGACAATGCGCCGCCGTATGCCCGACGGCAGCGATCACCATCAGGAGCAATGTACAGGAATTGTGGGAAATGCTCTATGATGACAACACCATCGTTCAAGTTCAGGTAGCGCCTGCCGTAAGAGTGGCTCTAGGTGATGAATTTGACATGGAAAAAGGCGAAAACGTGATGGGCAAAATCGTCGCTGCTTTGAGAAGGCTAGGTTTTGATGAGGTTTACGATACCGCCACAGGCGCTGACCTTACGGTAATCGAAGAAGCCGGGGAATTTGTCAGGAAGCTGGAAAATGGCGAAAAACTGCCACTTTTCACCTCCTGCTGTCCCGCATGGTTCAAATTCGCAGAAACCTACCACCCAGAGCTTGCAGACAATATCTCTAGCTGCAAATCCCCGATGCAGATGTTCGGCTCTGTCCTAAAGGAACGAGCCAAGGATGGACAATACGGAAAAAAGAAAGTCAAAAATGTTGCCATCATGCCATGCACGGCTAAAAAGATTGAAGTGGCAAGAAAAGAGTTTACCATGGACGGGGAACGTACTGTAGACCTTGCCATCACAACGCAGGAGCTTGCCGACATGATCCGGGAAGTCGGCATGGATTTCGAGAACCTCCAGCCGGAGGCCATCGATATGCCATTTGGGATCGGAAGCGGCGCTGGAATCATCTTCGGTGTTACCGGTGGTGTTACGGAAGCAGTTCTCCGAAAAATCATCAATGCAGACAGAGTACAGATGGATGAACTGGCATTCAGCGGCGTGAGAGGATTCCAAGGCGTGAAAGAAGTAACAATTCCTTACGGTGAAGATCGCACGGTTTCCATTGCCATCGTAAGCGGCCTGAAAAATGCGGAAAACCTGATCCAAGCATTAAAATCCGGCGAGGTGCATTACGATTTCGTGGAAGTAATGGCTTGCCAAGGCGGATGCATCGCAGGTGCTGGGCAGCCGTTCATGATCGACCGGGCAAGGCCGGAACGCTCTCAAGGAATGTATAATGCAGATAAAATGTCAAGTGTCCGTACCCCACAGGGCAATCCTATCGTGGAAGCGCTTTACAACAATCTGCTGGCAGGCGATAACGCGCACAGGCTTTTGCACTATAAATAATGGAAAAAAACCAAAAAGATCGAATAAACCACGAACCAGATTGGCAAATCGGCGGGCGGCAAGTCCCGCCGATTTTTGCTAGATAAGCAGATAAATTGATGAATAAACCGAAAGGCCGGCGGGCAGATGGCGCTCCTCATTTTCATTGTAAATAATGGGAAAAAACGAAAAGATCAAATAAACCACGAACTAGATTCGCAAATCGGCGGGCGGCAAACCCCACCGCTTTCGACCAAATAAGCAGATATGTAAAAAGAACCCGGCTGAATCGGCGATCAGAAAAACAACATCGGGGACTATCCTAAAGTTTGTGTAAACCTCCAAACTGATGTAAGATAAATTTACT
>CAJUEB010000252.1 GCA_910585135.1 uncultured Eubacteriales bacterium | reverse complement strand
AGGCTCCTGATCCCATCCTTTACAAGCAAATCAATATAGTAGTCCAAGGTCAGCTTGCTTTCCAGGACGCCGTATACCAGCTCCCGCACAAAACCCTGTGCATGGGGTTTATTCACGATGATCTGGTGATTTAGCGCCAGATTGGAATATGCCTTTTTAGATTCTACGTCCAAAAGTGCCAAATATGACGTTTTCCTGTTGATATCCATCAGTCTCGCCTCCTAAGCAATAAAATCCTGATTAAATTGGCCACCGCAGTCGCAAGTGCCGCTACATAGGTCATCGCCGCTGCCGACAGCACCTTCTTCGCCCCTTTCATCTCCGCCTCGTCGATGATATTTAAGGCGGCAAGCTGCTTGATGGCCCTCCTGCTGGCATTCACCTCCACCGGCAGGGTCACCGTATGAAAAAGCACGACTGCCAGAAAAAATATGATCCCCAAATTAAATATCATGTTCCCTGTCGTTACATTGCCTTGCCAGATGATGATAAGCCCTACCAGAAGCAACGGCCAGGACGCAGTCGAAACGACATTCACAACAGGCGCGATCGCATTGCGGAACTTCAAAAATCCATATGCCGTCCCATCCTGTATCGCATGGCCTGATTCATGCGCTGCAATACTGACAGAAGCGATGGATGTTCCGTTGTATACATCGCTTGACAGCCGCATCACGTCCTTTCCGGGATCGTAATGGTCTGTAAGGCTGCCCGCCACCATCTCGATCGGAACGTGCCGCAGCCCGTTGCTGTCCAGGATCATCCGCGCCGCCTGCCTGCCGGTAATCCCCCGCCTTGCCGGCACTTGCAAGTATTTGCGATAAGCATGCCTTACCTTTGACTGCGCATACATGGCAAATAAAATTGCCGGAATCAATACAATAATTGTCGGATCAAACATCCCAAAATACATAAAATCACCCCTTGACTGGTATTTTATCCTAAAACGGTTCCAATTTCAATGGAATTGCCCTTTAAATATTCTTTTATTTCCACCCGTTTCTTTCCCGGAACCTGTATCTTTGTCACGCGCAGCACGCCGCCGCCGGCAGCGATGTCAAGCCCCTGCGCCGAAAACCCAATTACAGTACCGAAAGCAGCGCTGCTATTTTCCGCCGCCTCCTCCGCCGCATGAACCTTTATCATCTTCCCGCCATAATAGAAGTACGTCCCCGGCCATGGGTCAAACGCCCTGACCATGCGTTCGATCTCCTTCGGCGTTTTGGAAAAATCAATGTGTCCCTCTTTTTTGCTGATCATCGGCGCATAAGTGGATTCCTCGTCCCGCTGCTTTTCCCCTGTAATGGACGGAAGCTTTAAGATCGTATCTACCAAAAGTTCTGCCCCTGCGGCTGCCAGCTCATCGTGAAGCTGCTGTCCCGTTTTTCGCCCGATCGGAACGACCGTCTTCGCCAGCATATCGCCCGTATCGAGTCCTTCCTCCATGTACATGATCGTGACGCCCGTTTCCGTATCACCGGCCATGATCGCCCGCTGGATCGGTGCTGCACCGCGAAACCGGGGCAAAAGCGAACCGTGGACGTTCACACACCCGTAAACGGGAATATCCAGAATTTCCTTCGGCAAAATCTGCCCATACGCCGCCACCGCAATCAGGTCGGGCTTTGCCTCTCGCAAAATGCCAAACAGCTCTTCATTTCCCTTGACCTTTACAGGCTGCAACACTGCAAGCCCCAGAGAAAGCGCCTTTTCCTTGACGGGAGAAAACTTGACCTTCTTTCCCCTGTCCCGGACAGCATCCGGCTGCGTGACCACATAGCAGATTTCATGCCCCGCCTGATAAAGTGCTTCCAGAGAAGGCACTGCAAAATCAGGCGTTCCCATATATATAATCTTCATCTAAACTTCCTCATCCGCCGCCTCTACCTGCGCGGTAACATCATAGACATCCCTGGCTTTATCCACATACAGAATTCCGTCCAGGTGGTCGGATTCGTGGCACATCACCCTCGCATCAAACCCTTCAAACGTATATTCCTGCGGCTTTCCATCCCGATCCAATCCCTTGATCGTGATCTTCTCCGGACGGGCTACCGTACCTGCATAGCCCATGACGGACAAACAGCCTTCTTCACCTTCCACTCTGCCCTCCTGCATGGTAATCTGCGGGTTGATAAAATAATACAGGCGTCCCGGCTCGGGTTCTGCCACGAACATCCGCCGCAGAATCCCTACCTGGGGAGCAGCCAGGCCAACACCCTGTGCGTCGCGCATCGTCTCCACCATATCGTCCAGGATCGTCCGGATTCTTTCATTGACTTCTTCTACTTCCCTGCAACGCTTTCTCAGGATTTCATCTCCTTCTTGCACGATATTTCTCAGTGCCATTTCCTATTTCCTCCTGCTTTCTTTAAGCAAAGCTATACGGGTTGATATCGATCACCGCCGTATACGCTTTCTTTTTCTTGCTTTTTTCTTCTTCCTTGATTTGTTCCAATAAACCGGAATAGTCCCTGCGTTTTCCCCTGGGACATCTGAGCAGCATGGAATACCTGTAATGTTCCTTGATCCTGCTCATATAGGCCTCCTGGGGCGCAAAGAGATTTT
>CAJUEB010000251.1 GCA_910585135.1 uncultured Eubacteriales bacterium | reverse complement strand
TCTGCCGTTACCGTTATCACCTGACCTTTTGCCTTGCCCTTCTCATAAAAATTATTCATGTCCTCAAATGCCAAAGCTGTGCCGGCCGCGACGCGGCTGTTCGGCACGATACGATAAAACGGATTGCCTTCCTGATACTGCTGTTCCTTTCCGTTGATCGTGGTTGTAACAGTGCTGTTATAGTTATACGTCTCCTTGCGGATAGTGTTCATGAGCTGATCCGTAATGAAAAGGTCGCCCGTATACATATAATAGTCATATTCATCGGACTCCGGTTTATAGGCACAGCCGACGATGGTGACAGCAATTTCCTTGTCCTCGCCCAGTGACACTTTGTAGGTTTTATTGAGAAGCTCTGCGATGCTCTCATCGTTGAAATCATAATCGTTCTTGTAAGAGGTCAAAACGGCTTCATTTTCGGCTTCCGGCATTCTGCCCGCGGCCAGTGTTCCGCTAAAGTCGCCGAGAACGCGCGGATAGGTCTCATAAGAAAAGTCTTCTTCCTCGATGTATATGGTGCTGTCCAGCATGATGTCGTCAGCTACGACCGACTCCACATTGGATGCATTTCGTATGGCATTGAAATCATCCGCCGTAAATTCGGAGTTGTCGATTTTTTTGAGGACAACTCTATCCTCTTTGTAATTATAGAAGTAATTGTTGTATCCCAGCTTGTCTTCTTCCGCTTCCTGATGTTGCAGCGTGGTGTATTGGGAGGTTACCGCAAAAATGATAAAGAGGAACACCACGAGAAGCAGAATGAATTTCGGAATGATATTGAACGTGTTGCGTATGCCCAGCCTGATCTTGCTGCCTGCTGTGATATCGCTCCTGTGTTTTGCCGCCCTCTGTGCACTGTGGGCGCGGGAGGAGGCTGTATGCGTGGCAGAGGGCAGATCGAAGGCCATACTGGCAGAGGCGTCATGTCCAGAAGCGGCAGGCTGCGGGTCTACGCCCCGGTCTCCAGCAGCTTCTTTGCTGGCAGGAACACCTACATCCGCCGCACCTTCCAAGCTGGCGATATCTTCCCTGCCAACAACAGGATTCTGCCAGGTATTAGCATCTAACGGGTCATCGGCGTCTGCCGAACCATCGGCAGGCTGCCCGGTGATGCCTTGTCCATCGCCGCTTTGCGGCTCTGAATCCACGCCGGACTGCACTTCGTTCTCTGTATTGGCAACGTCATCTGCTACATGAACATTATCCCTGACTGCACTGGCAGCAGCCTCACTAACTGTTTGCTCGTCGGTGCTTTTGCCACCCCGCTCGGTGATCCGTTCGAAAGCCGTCCGCAGCGGCTTATCCTCTGCTACCTTTCCATCATGCATTTTGATTTCCCTGGTCGCATATGGTTCAAACTGCTGATAATTGTGGGTCACAACAATCACCAGCTTATCCCTCGATATTTCGCTGAGGAGCTGTGCGATTCCCTCCGCCGACACGCTGTCCAGATTTCCCGTCGGTTCATCTGCCACGATAATATCTGTGTCCTTTGCAAGTGCCCTCGCAATAGCCACTCTCTGCTTCTGCCCGCCCGACAATTTCGAAACCTTAGCCTTTGCATGGGAAGCAAGACCTACCCGCTCGATAATATGCGGCGCACGTTTTTTGATCTGTTCCCTGCTATATCCATTGATCAGTAAGATCAGCTCAATGTTCTGGTAAACCGTATAGCTATTGACCAGATTAAATTCCTGAAATATATTCCCGATATATTGCTTCCGATATTCCTCAAAATCCGATGCAACGTAATGGCTGGTTTCTTTTCCATCGATGTACATCTCCCCTTCTTCATAGGAATCCAGCCCCGATATGACATTGAGCAGCGTAGTTTTGCCGCTTCCCGACTCACCGGTAATCACAACGAATTCCCCAATATCAAAATTAAGGCTAACCTTGGAGATGCCGCTGGCAATCATACCTTTGCTGTAATAAAACTTCGAAACATTTTTCAACTGTATCATATATGATTTTCCCCCTTTCAACCAAATATCCCTGCTGATACGTCCCATTTAATTTTTCCAAATACCGGACATCAATTTATTATATCGCCATGCCTATATGTTGTCAAACGAGACACAGGGAGGGCGGCTGTCAGGGTGTTAAGTTGTCAAACGGGCGTCAGGTTGTTGAGCTGTCAAACGAAGCACAGGAAGCGATCTGCCAAGCTGTCGATAGAGTTTGGTTGACATCGCTTCAAGGTGTAGTTTAAATGTTTTCAATTCTGCGCATAACGCCTTATGATAACCCCGATCGCGCAAAGATGTAGATGCGCGGCGGGCAAATTACGATGCCTGGATTGTGATATCTCAAGACCGCCCAGATTGGGCGGTCTGTGGAATGAAAAACAACAGGATCGTTTGAATTGAATGCTGTGACGGAGGGAAAAACGGCATGATAGTTCAAATGCAATGCTGCAGCCGCCCAAATGGAACAAGAATGTGGGGTTTCAGCGACAAGTTTGGAGCGGCGGAATCAAAGGATCAAGATTCGTGGTAAATTTAACGTGATGAAATTAAAGAAGCTAGATTAGGCGGCAACGTTAGAGCGGCGAAGTTACAGAAATGAGGTTACAGG
>CAJUEB010000250.1 GCA_910585135.1 uncultured Eubacteriales bacterium | reverse complement strand
AACAGGAAAGACGGCTATCAAAAAGTACACTTTTTGATAGCCGTCTTTCCTGTGGTTTTAGACCTGTTGCATTTTTACGAATCATGCAGAGCCGCCAACATCACTCATCAAACAGCGACATAACAGCGGCGATTTTAACTGCAATGCAACAATCGATATTCCTTAAGCTTCCGATAAAACGTCGCTTCACTCATATCACATTGCTTAAGCGCTTCCTGAAAGGAAATTTTCTTTTTTTCCCACTCGCTGACAATAGACTCAAAATTATCGGGGACAGGCTTTGCGGGCCTGCCAAACCTGACGCCCTTTGCCTTTGCCGCTGCGATTCCTTCTTCCTGCCGCCGCCTGATATTTTCACGCTCGCTCTGCGCTACAAAGGACAAAATTTGTAAGACAAGATCTGCGATGAACGTCCCCATCAAATCCTTTCCCTGCCTAGTATCCAGAAGCGGCATATCGATGACACAAACATCGACGCCCTTTTCCTTTGTCAAAAACCGCCACTGATTTTGCACTTCTTCATAGTTCCTGCCCAGCCGGTCGATGCTCAACACATAGAGCAAATCGCCTTGCTTTAGTTTTGTTACCATCCGTTTGTACGAAGGTCTCTTAAAGCTTCTTCCTGACTGCTTATCTACAAAAATATGATTATCCGTAACATCTCTGCTTCGCAGTGCCATAAGCTGCCTGTCTTCATTTTGATCGATGCTTGATACCCTTGCATATCCATATGTATTATGTTCCATAAATTACGCCTCCCCAATACCGCCTGATTACCTGCTCAATTATCCAGCCGATTGCCTGCTCCACTATACCATAACGCTATGTCTAAGTTTTGCTGCCATAACTGCTCCGGGAATGAGCATGATTTCATTACGCCGCGCTACATTCCAGTACGTTGCGGTTATCAGAAGCAACCTAACACTGTCCATTTCTTCCGAGATGCAAATGAACCAGCTTTTATCCCGTTATATCCCTCCACGCATAAGAAATCTCTTTTCCCGCATAAACCATTATATCTTATCCGTCGCTTTCGTTACAACTTCCGTATCGAGGGGGCAAAAGACATCCTCTCGTTTCGGCCACGGCCACATGAGATGAGGTGCATTCTCTTATTTGCTGCCTAAAGTCACATTTTCAGAGAAAAACCTTGCTGAAATTCTCCAGATATTCAGCATAACCATGATAATATGGGAATATTCTCTCGCTTTCTGAAAAAATAACATTTATTAGAGAAAATGCATATCATTTTTCTCTTGGATTTTAAAAAAACTGCCCGTGTAAGAGAAAACGGGCTGATTTTGCATGAGGAGATTAAAAGGACAAGCGAAAATTCTCTTGAAACCTGCATTTAGCCAGGTAAGCAAGAGAATCGCGGGGGCAAGCCTGAAAAGCCGCCGCCAAGAAACTCACCCGGTAACGGAACTTTATTTTAGAATGGAAAGGGCGCTTTCCTACAAAAAAAGCCGCCGCACAGACGGTTCATTCCCCATCTGCACAAGCAGCACCAGCTTCTTTTTCCAAAACGCATACGGAATCATTTCCAAGAATTATTTCTGGATAAATAGATGTGCGATCAAACCAACAAAACCAATACGACCGCATCAGCACAAATTGTATTTCTTTTCCAGCACTTTGATGCTGCCAATCAGCATACATGCCCCGCAAGCTGCCGGAACGATGATCCAGATCACTGCCGTAAATATGGTCGCAATATCGCCTGATATCATATCGTCAACGACAGCTACCCCAGCCGGCACGCCCAATAGCACCACCATGCTTCCAAACACCACGCCGATTGTAGCGATACCGCTGCTTCTCTGCGGATCGATCAAGTGACGCATAATTGCGCCCAACTGGTACACGGCGCATACGAATATACTGAATGAAAGAAACTGCACCGGAAGCAACACAAGATTTACCGCCAGCCCCATCAACTGCCCCTTGTCATATATGATCTCGCCTGCCGATACCACGCCATCGCCCACCGCGTCATACAAGCCCGAACCGAACTGCAATAAATGACCGCCGATGCTTCCAAATCCCATGTTCCAGTCCCACATACCTGTAAACAATCCTGCTACGCCAAAAGTCACCCACATGACTGCAAACCCCTCCATCATGCAAAGGTTCGCTGCAATGGCTTTTCCTAAGATCACGTCCTTCATGGACAGCGGCACCATCATGTAGGTATATGCTTCCTCCCCGAACAGGCTGCGGTCAAACAATTCACGGTATGCCAGCATCACACATACAAAAGCTGCTAAAAGCCCCAGTATTGTAAAAACATCCAGCATTAGCAGAAACACGAAAAACAAACATCCAAAGAATTTTGACATATATTTGCCACATATTTTATAATTCATTTTTATGGATCTGTCCAGCATATTCCTCACCTATTTCCCTGCCTTGACAATGCCGAGGATGCGGCCATACCTCACAACCTTGTACGTCCCAGAGTCATTGCAGCCTTCATTGCCGCTTCGCCCGCCACTACTTTGTCCATTACCGCTTTGCCCATCGCCACTGCCTCCTTCACCGCTTTGCCCATCACCCGCTACAACTCCGGACACTGCATATTGTTCCAGCACCTCCTCC
>CAJUEB010000249.1 GCA_910585135.1 uncultured Eubacteriales bacterium | reverse complement strand
CGGGACGGGCAGCGCGCCAGGATTGATCTGCTGCGTGACGCGGGATGCGATGAAGCACCTGGACACCTGCGATACGATCTATAATTTCGTCTGGGAGGGCGTGGAAGCGAAGCGGTTTCAGCCGTTTTGGTGGTCGCCGGAGACAGCGATCGAGGATATGTCAGAGCCTGCGTATACATATGAGAACGGCGAATTGATTTTAAGGCCTGCGTTTGAAGACCCGATCGTGCGCAAATATGATTATATGGACAGGGAAGTAACGTTTTTAAACCATACGCATGATGAGCCGGTGCATTACGGGATCAATGCGAAGGAATATTTTAAAGGCTGTAAAAATGCGTATTTCAAATATGCAGGAACGGGAATGGATTTTGCGAAGCCACTGCAAAGGGCTGGCCTGCTTACCCACGATGAGGTGGAGATCAACGGGCGCAAGGTCGTGCCGTTTGATGTGATCGTGAATTACATCCCAAAACCGCCGAAATTTGAACATGAAATCAAGGAAATCATCGACGAGGGGATTATCTCAGACGATGGCTGCATGGTGGTGGAAGCGTATGGGAAAAAAGACGGCAAGGATATCCTGGTCGAAAACCATGTGTTTGCCCCAGGATTGGTCGAGGCGTTTGAAAAAGCAGGCATGACAGGGGAGATGTATTTGACGGGACAGGGTGGATTCCTGTTTTCCAAGATGTTCGTCAATGATGACTTCGATATGACAGGCCTCATTACATCGGATATGCTGCCGATGGAGAAAGTAGATCAATACCTTGCGTATGCCGCCGAGCTGGATATTACGGTAGATACAAAGATAAAACCGCTATAATGCGGAATGTGTAAAAAGCACAGTTGGCAACAGCCGGTCTGTATGGAACGCAGGAAGGTTAAAACAGGCGGCACATAGTAATTAGTATAAATAAAAACAGGCATGAAATCAAATCAGGATGCCATGGCAGAGAACGCATCAAATGAAATGCTCTTCCCAAAGCGTACAGGTAAAAGAGAACCCTGCATATGCTTTCGGGAGGGCATTTTGCATAAGGAAAAAGCCATCGGGCGAAAGGCGGGAAAAAGGCAGTCCGATCTTTCTCGCAGTTCCAATTGCGGGATAGCAAACAAAGAAGAAGAATCACAGGAATGGTGAATAAAAATGCAGGGCGAACGGATAAAAATCATGATTCAGATTGTGCCGCGCCATGATTAAATGTATAATAATAACAATCCATATTGATACAAAAGAGGAATTATGATACGAGCCAGGAAAACACCAAAGCTTATTACGATAACGATACTAATCATTCTGGTTGCCTGTAATCTGCGCGCGCCGTTTACAGGGGCAGGTGCGCTGATCAATACCATCAGCTGCGAATTTTCCCTGTCGCCGGGAATGTCGGGATTGCTTACGACGATCCCATTGCTGGCATTTGCTGCTGTATCGCCGCTCGTCGTGCCGCTTGCAGAGCGGATCGGGGCGGGCAGGCTGCTCTTTGCAAGCTCGCTCGTGCTGGGAGCAGGGATCTGCATTCGTTCACTTCTGGGCGGGATTGGTGTGTTTGCGGGAACGGTCATTATAGGTGCTGCGATCGCGGTGGGCAATGTGCTTCTGCCGGCGATCATCAAGAGCAAGTTTCCACAGAAAATAGAAATGATGACGAGCCTTTATACGGTGGTCATGCAGATCGTGTCGGCTGTTTCCACTGCGGCCAGCGTGCCTTTGTCGATTGCGTTCGGGTGGAAAGCTGCACTCGGCATATGGCTGGTAACGGTTGCCTGTGCAGCCGTCGTCTGTTTCGTATGCAAATCGCTTCGACTTTCCCGTACATATGATGATAGCTTGGGCGAAGGTGAACGCACTGGGCAGAACGATAATGCAGGCAGTGGGAAGGCGGGGACGATCCGCCGGAATGCTGCGCCAGGCAGCATTTACCGCTCGAAGATGACCTGGTGGGTGACGCTTTACATGGGAGTCCAATCGATGATGTTTTACAGCTTCATCGCATGGCTTTCACCGATGCTACAGACAAAAGGCTATAGCGATGTGGTTTCCGGCTATCTGCTTTCCGTGTATGTGATTATGGGGATGGCCGGGTCTGCCATGCTGCCTTTTATCATGAAAAAGAACAAAGATCAGTCCGTGACGGGCATTTTACTGGGTGCGCTTTATTTGGCGGGAATGGTCTGTATGCTTTTGGCGGGTTATTTTGCCGCGCTGATTGCAGGGATACTTTTGTGCGGTTTTTGTTCGGGAACGTGCGTTAGCTTTTCCATGGCTCTGTTTGGCCTGCACACATCGAACGGGCAAAGCGCATCGCGTCTTTCGGCCGTGGCGCAGTCGGCAGGATACCTTGTGGCGGCGATCGGGCCTGTGGCGCTGGGCAAGTTGTTTGATCTTACGGCAAGCTGGATTGTTCCGCTCAGTATACTGGTCATGGCGGCTGTTTTTCTGATCGTGGCAGGGCATGTCGTCGGCCGGGAAGAGATCATCGATCGCCTTTAATGGCACAGTAAAAAGGGGCGTTTTGCGGGATCAGGGATGCCGGCGTTTTGCAGGATGGGGCAGAGATCGGCATTTTTGCGGAAGAAAGGAACAGAAAGGAAAC
>CAJUEB010000248.1 GCA_910585135.1 uncultured Eubacteriales bacterium | reverse complement strand
GCCCCGCACCAGACAGCAGGTGATTCAGTACCTGATGCAAAAGGGGTTTGATCGCGACGTGATCGAAGACGCGGCAGCGGAGCTTACGGAATACCATTATATCGACGATTTTAATTTCAGCGTGCTGTATTTTCAGTACGGTTTTGAAAAGGGACGCGGCATCGGCCGTATCAAACGGGAACTTTCGGAAAAAGGCGTTTCATCAAATGTGATCGAATGCGCTTACGAGGAGTTAGATGAAATCCCGGATCAGGAGGAAATGGCGATGGCGATCGGCACATCGATGGTTTCTGGGATCGATCTGGACGCGCTCACCTATGAGGAAAAGCGGAAATTACAGGCCAAGATCGGCAGGCGGCTTGCCAGCAGGGGATTTTCATCCGATATCGTGTACCGGGTGATCAAGCGGCTGATTTAGTAAAATGTGCGATGTTATTTTGGAAGAGGGAGGAACGGCGATGTGCGGTCAGTTTACGAGGACTGAAATGTTGATTGGAGCTGCGAATGTGAAGCGGCTTGCAGATGCATCCGTCATCGTCTTTGGGATCGGCGGCGTAGGAAGCTATACGGCAGAAGCGCTTGCCCGCGCAGGCATCGGGACGCTGACGCTGGTGGATAATGATGTGATCGACGTCACCAATATCAACAGGCAGCTTCCGGCGCTTCACAGCACGCTAGGACTTTCTAAGGCAAAAACCATGGCGCAGCGTATCGCTGACATCAATCCGCAGTGCCAGGCAGAAGCAATGGAATGTTTTTTCCTGCCCGAAAACGCACACGAATTCGATTTTACCCGCTACGATTATGTGGTAGATGCAGTCGACACGGTGGCGACAAAGCTGGCGCTGATTGAAAAGTCCTATCGTGAAAACGTCCCGGTCATATCTTCTATGGGAACGGGAAATAAGCTTGATCCGTCCCGGTTCCAGATTACAGTCATCGAAAAGACCAAAGTATGCCCTTTGGCGCGGGTGATGCGCAAGGCGCTGAAAGAAAAAGGCATTGAAGGCGTGAAGGTATTGTATTCCGAAGAAGAGCCCGTAAGACATGGCGGCAGGATACCAGCGAGCATTTCATTTGTCCCATCGGTTGCGGGACTTTTGATCGCAGGGGAAGTGATCATGGATCTTCTGCAGGATCAATAAGCGGGGTATATCGCAGGTTTAGCGGCAGGGCTTCTTTCCGGCGACTTGAAGCGAGAAATTGAGTATGATAAAATAATCAGGGAAAAAATGAAGGAGATCGTTATGGAGTACAGGAAACAGCTCATCGACAAGGTGGAATGTTTTTACGTAGACGCAGTGGAAGAATTTAAGGAAGCAGAATTGCAGATTATTGCCGATTCCAAGTTTACGAAACTGTTTCGGAAAAAGAATTACGCTGAAAATATCAGCCATCTGAAACGATGCAAGAAAATAGCGCTTGACATGGACGTGAACGATATCTCACTTCCTAAGGAGGATGGGCAGGCACGGGAGATCATGAAATGCTTGCAGCGATGCCTGGTTCATTTCAACAACCTTTGTGACTGTCACATCCGCTTGCAGATGGCGCTGCAAAAGAAGGCCAATAAAGAAGAACTGACATTTTCGGCGTATAAAGAATTGTTCCAAAAAGTCCAGACTGCGCGCAACAGCCTCAACCGTGCATTGCATGAGCTGGATATCGTATATACGGAATTCACTTGCGATGAGGATGATGGCCTGATCGAATCTTGGGACTAACAGGAGCAGAGGCGGATATGGTTGCCGGAATGCATCGAAAATACAATACATAAGGAGCGTATGACGCATGAGCATATATGCCATCTCGGATCTGCATCTTTCTTTGGCACCGGGCATTCATAAACCGATGGATATCTTCGGAACTCGTTGGTACAACCATGTACAGCGGCTTTACGATAACTGGAACAGATCCATCAGGGAAGAAGATACGGTGATCGTAGCCGGAGATATTTCCTGGGCATTAAAACTGAATGAAGCGCGTTATGATTTGGACTGGGTGGATTCCCTGCCCGGGCATAAAGTGTTTTTTAAAGGAAACCACGATCATTGGTGGTCGGGGATCACGAAATTGAATAAAATGTATGAAACCATAACCTTTGTCCAAAACGATTTTTATATGGCAGAGGGTTTTGTGATTTGTGGAACGAGGGGATGGCTTACGCCTGATAACGATGATTTCACGGAGAAGGATGAAAAGGTGTATAAGCGGGAGCTTCTCAGGCTGGAAAATTCGCTTTCGTCCGCGCCTGCGGGCGAGATCATCGGCGTTTTGCATTTTCCTCCGGTTTCGAAGCTGATATCTTTTTCAGGATTCCAGCAGCTCTTTGAGAATTACGGGGTGAAACGGGTTTTGTATGGACATATTCACGGAGAAGAGAATTTCAGGCATATTATCTCAGGCAATCATCACGGGATTGAATATCAATTGATTTCGTTGGATTATCTAAATTGTAAACCGTTGCTGGTACAGCCATAGGAGGTGGGAACATGATAAAAAGAATAACTGTAATCGTACTGGACAGCTTGGGTGTGGGCGCGCTTTCCGATGCGGCAAAGTATGAAGATCAGGGGGCGGATACCCTGGGGCATATCTTG
>CAJUEB010000247.1 GCA_910585135.1 uncultured Eubacteriales bacterium | reverse complement strand
TAAATGGCCTCGATCTCATCGCTGTAACGGCCATCTTCTTGATATACCGAAAGCTCTTCCATCAGCGCTAGCTGCCTGCCGCCACCGACAGTGCAATGGAGCAATACCAGATTATAAGTCTCGCCCGGCTTTGGAACGACGAGCCGCATATCCTTCGGCTCAAGCGCATATTTGCGGCAATAAACGAAAATATCCACAAGGCGCGACTGTCTGTGGATCATGAAGAAGTGCCCCCGGCCAGAAAGAACCATAGCGGCGGCTTTGATAAAATCCTCTACCGTTGCCGTCGTCTCGTGGCGCGCGATGAATTTACCCGGCGCGCTACTGGGGATCGCCCCGCCCTTTGCAAAATACGGCGGATTGCAGATTACCATATCCGCACAGCCCCTTTCGATTCCGCATTCCTCAATCTGGGAAACATCGGCCTGATAGAAGGAAATACGATCCGTAAGATGATTGAATGCGCAGCTCTTGTTCGCCAGTTCGATAGAGCGCTTCTGGATATCGATTCCAATCATGCGGGCATGCGGGTTTTTGTGGCTCAGGATGAAGGGAATGATGCCAGTCCCCGTCCCCAGGTCTATGACTTTTTGAAATCCCGGATAAATGGAATTCGCAAAATCAGCCAATATGACTGCATCAACACCATAACAGAACCCTGCCGGATCTTGAACGAGCTTCAAACCGCCAAAACCGATTTCTTCAATGCGTTCTTCCATATCAGTCCTTCATCAGCTCCTTAATCTCCTGAAGTAGCTCGCCGTCAAGTTCAGACAAATCATCCTCTTTCTTTTTCTTATGACCGTGCTTCTTATTCAGCCTCCTGATTTCCTCCTTGCCGTAGATATAAAACTCTGAACTCAGCTTTTCCTCGATATCCTTTGCCCGCGAGCCTTCTTCTACGATAAGGCGGGTTTTGATTTTATTCTCAAGAATATTAACATCGGTGACTACGGCCATCCCATCCGGCGTCTTGATGCGTTCACCTGTAGCTGGCATTCCTTTTTTCAAATAGGTATAGACTTCGTTTTCAAATTTAAGGCAGCACATGAGCCTTCCGCAAATTCCCGATATCTTCGATGGATTCAGCGAGAGATTCTGCACTTTTGCCATCTTGATGGACACGGGTTCAAAATCCGACAGCCAGGTACTACAGCAAAGCCCCCTGCCGCAATTCCCGACACCGCCCAGCATTTTCGCTTCATCCCGCACGCCGATCTGCCTCAGTTCGATCCGCATACGGAAAACGGAAGCGAGATCCTTTACCAGCTCCCGGAAGTCCACACGGCCGTCAGCGGTAAAGTAAAACACCACTTTGCTATTATCAAATGTATATTCCACATCGATCAGCTTCATTTCCAGGTTATGCGCTTCGATCTTTTCCTGGCAGATCCGCAAAGCTTCTTCTTTTTTTGCCAGGTTTTCCTGGTGTTTTTTCTTATCCTTGCTATTGGCAATCCTGATGATATTTTTTAAAGGCGCGACCAGCTCCGAATCTTTGACCACGGTTTCACCCAGCGTCACCTTCCCGAACTCCAGCCCCCTTGCAGTCTCCACGATCACATGATCACCAACATTAACGTGGAGCTTTCCCGGGCTAAAATAGTAAAGTTTTCCAACGTCCTTAAACTTTACGCCTACGATATTCGCCATATTTATCCTCCAATTTTTAACAGTAAATTTTTCAGCGCATTACCGACAGAAACACCTGCTTTCATCTGTCTTCTCGCAGCTTCCGCCGCATGGATAGAATCCATCAAATCCTGTTCCTTGTAACGCGCGATCTTATTTTTATTTTCAAGAATCATATTCCGGTAAACGATTTGCAGGCAATCCAAAAATGCCGCAGCATCCTCTTTGCTCCCCACAACATCTGACAATTCAGCCTTAAGCTGATAGAACGGCTTCCGTTCCAATGCCATATCGGCGGTTTTCATGGCCTTTTCCATCATAAAATCGTATCCGTCACTGCCGAAATAATGGATACGGAATTTGACACACCGCGACTGAACTGTCTGCGCCAAATTTTTCATATTCTCGGAAAGAAGGATGATCACGGTATTTCCCGGAGGCTCTTCCAAGGTCTTTAAAAGCCTGTTCTGCGCCCGCAGCGTCATGGTGTCGCTGTTCTCCACAATCACGATATTTCTTTCCCCAAAGGGCTTGATTTTCAGCCGGTCCTGCATGGCGATGATGTCTGCATCCTTAATCGAATTTCCCTGTGCTGCGATATAGATGATATCCTCGTGATTGCCATGATCGATCTTATTGCATATGCTGCACCGTTTGCAGCCTTCCCCGCGGTTTTCGGGACAGAGGATTCCCTTGACAAAGCTTTCCGCAAAGGATTTTTTATCGACGCTCCCAGGAGCTTCGAAGATATACGCATGGGAAATCTTACCGCTTCTGACGATCGCTTCTAGCCGTTTGATCAAATTTTCGTTTGACTCATGATGTTCAAAATACATATCTGTCGATTTCTCCCGCTGCCCCTATCATAATTTTTCAGTATGCCGCTGCAAAAGGCCTTCTATATGCCGGTTTATTTCCGCTTCGATTGCTTCAATGCTTGCAGATGCATCAATGCCGATTATCCTGTCGGCAT
>CAJUEB010000246.1 GCA_910585135.1 uncultured Eubacteriales bacterium | reverse complement strand
CATACTTGTTGAAGGAGCTGAATATACCGATTTACGGAACGAGGCTTCCGCTGGGCCTGATTGAAAATAAACTAAAGGAACATGGGCTGAAAGCTGTGATGCATACGGTAAATGCAGGAGACACCTTCAAGCTGGGAAGGCATTTTGCCATCGAGGCGCTGCGAATCACGCACTCCATCGCCGATTCGATCTGTTTGTCGATTACGACTCCGGCCGGGCGCATTTTCCATACGGGAGATTTTAAAATCGACTATACGCCGGTAGATGGAGATCCGATCGATTTCGCCAGATTGGCGCAGATCGGTTCAGAGGGTGTGCTTTTGATGATGGCGGACAGCACTAACGTACTTCGGCATGGTTATACCGCATCAGAGCGCGTCGTCGGAAGAACCTTGGAAGGAATTTTCCGAAGTTCTGAAAAGAGAATCATCATTGCGACTTTTTCTTCCAATGTTCACAGGATACAGAAGATCATCGATATTGCCGTGCTTTGTAACAGAAAGGTCGCGATATCGGGAAGAAGCATGGTGAACGTAGTCGATCTGGCGCAGGAGCTTGGTTATATCACAATCCCGGCAAACGTGCTGGTTGACCTCAATAAAACGAAGAATATTCCGGACAGGGAGCTGGTCGTGATTACAACGGGAAGCCAGGGCGAACCGATGTCTGCACTTGCCAGGATGGCATCTTCTGAACATAAGGCAATCAACATCCGGCCGGGCGATATGGTTATCTTATCGTCTACGCCTGTTCCGGGCAACGAGCTTACAGTGGCCAACGTGGTCAACCAGCTCGCGGAAAAGGGTGCGGAGGTCATTTATTCGGATATTGCGGACATCCATGTATCGGGACATGCGTGCCAGGAAGAGCTGAAGCTGATGCACTCCTTGATCAAGCCGAAATATTTTATGCCGGTACACGGCGAGTACAGGCATCTTAAAACGCATGGCGAGCTGGCGCATACGATGGGGATGCCGCAGGAAAATATTTTCCTTTTGGAAAACGGCGACAGCTTGACTGTTTCCTATGACAGGGCGTTTAAGACAAAGGGCGTTGCCGATGCGGAGGGCATCATGGTAGACGGGCTTGGCGTAGGAGATGTCGGCAATATCGTCCTGCGGGACAGAAGGCTTTTATCGGAATCGGGACTTATCATCCTGGTGGCTGCGATCGACCGGAATTCACATACGATTGCTTCCGGTCCGGATATCATATCGAGAGGCTTTGTCTATGTGCGGGAAAACGAAGACTTGATCGACGCGGCGTGCGATTTGGCAGAAAAGATTTTGAACGATTGCATGACGAAGAAGATGAAGGACTGGAACGGCATGAAGACAGCCGTCCGGGAAGGTTTGCGAAAGTATATCTACAGTAAAACGAAGAGAAGTCCTGTCATACTGCCGGTTTTCCTGGAGGTATGAAGCAGGGAAAGCGATGGAAGGAAAGATTGGAAACTGCCATGATTGGGAACGGCCGTGATTCGAAACAGCCGTGATTCAAAAATCATGGCAGGAAACAGATACGAGGAAAGGAATAAAACGAGATATGAACGTATACGACCAGGCGCATTCACTGGCGGCTGCAATCAGGGAATCAGAAGAATTCAAGCAGTTTGACCAACACAAAAAAACCGTTGAGGCAAACCCGGAGCTTCACAACGCTATCAAGGATTTCATGAGCAAGCAGGTAGAGATTCAGGCAGCGCAGATGATGGGGCAGCAGATGGATGCGGAAGCCATGCAAAAGCTGCAACAGTTATCGGCCGTACTCATGCAGGATCCGGCGGCTGCGCAGTATCTGCAATGCCAGATGCGTCTTTCGATGATGATGGCGGATGTGTATAAAATCATCGGCGAAGCTTCTGGAATGGATATGGGAATGTTTGGAGGCCAGCAGGGATGAACCAAGACACGAATATGGTAAAAACGCCGGAAGAACTGATGCAGATACTCAAGGCTGCCGCGATGGGGGATATGTGTTTTTCGCATATCCTGGAGTTCATAAAGCCGGGCATGACGGAGCTTGCGGTGTCGGATGAAATTGAACGGACGCTGCGAAAGCTGGGCGCGGAAGCGCTCTCTTTTCCGACGATCTGTGTTTCCGGCGTCAATACGACAAAGCCGCATGGAGAGCCGTCGGAGAAAGTGATCGAAGAAGGCGATCTGGTGACGATGGACTTTGGCGCTGTGGTAGGCGGCTATTGCGGCGATATGACGAGAACCATCGGGATTGGCTCTTTAAGCGAGGAGCAAAAAACGGTATATGATATCGTATTGCGTGCGCAGACAGAAGGGGTTGCCGCCTGTAAAGCAGGCGTTTCCTGTAAAGCCGTCGATGATGTCTGCCGGGGGATTATTTCGGATGCGGGATACGGCGAATATTTCGTGCATGGTACAGGGCATGGCGTGGGAAAGGAAGTTCATGAAGCGCCGGTGCTGAATACCAAAAGTGAAGATGTGCTGGCGGAATTCATGCCGGTGACGGTAGAGCCGGGGATTTATATCCCGGATCAGTTTGGCGTCCGCATCGAGGATCTGGTGATCATTACGGATTTTGGGTGCATCAATGCCGTGCATTCGCCGAAGGAATTGATTATTGTTAGATAACTTTTAGAATTGTGGTTGCCGTATTCAGCCGGATATAATCACCTTATACAATATTAAAAA
>CAJUEB010000245.1 GCA_910585135.1 uncultured Eubacteriales bacterium | reverse complement strand
GCTTCCAGGGAAGCGCTGTCTCCCATCTCATTCGTGCCGTCCACGAAAGCTTTCACCGTATTGATGGTTACATGCTCCGTCGTATATTTCTGCTGCCAGTCCCGCACCCTCGCGATCGATTCCTCAAGTTCGCTGAAACTGCCCATGATGCTAGTCCCCTGATAATACATATTCAGCTTTCCTGCCCTGTCCAGCTCATAAAACAGCTTCATTGCGTTTTCATTCTCGGTAAAACCATCCATCAGGCAAATAACGCCCTTCTCCTTGAGCAAGTCCAGGAAAGGACCGACCGATTCCTCCTCCGTTCCCTCTGGAGGATACCAGCCGAGCTTTTCATAAATGCCAAAATCCCCGTCAGGGCCAGCTTCCAAAGCCCAGCCTGTCGGCTCTCCATCAGCATCGCGAATGAACTCCGCTTCCCCGATCGGACTGCCGACACTTCCGCTTCCATCCCTGACGCCCAGCATATCGATCGCCATGGAATTATACCAGCATGCATGATCCGTGAAATCCTGAATCCGTGCAGGCCTGTCGGAAATAACCGTATCGAGAAGCTCCTTTGACGGGCCTTGCGTTCCGAACGTTTCCGCATGATAGCATTCCCCGTAGAAATACGGTACGTCTGCCTTCGGATTTGCTGCCGCGTACTCCTTGATCGTCTTCAAAAGCTCATCTTGATCGTAGACGCTCGGCATCCTCACATGCCATATCGTCTTGGCGATCGTGACCGGATGCGTATGCCCATCGATCAAACCGGGCAGCACCAGCTTACCACCGAGGTCTTTCATTTCCGTATGTTCGCCTTGGAAAGACGCACATTCTGCCAGTGTGCCGACACAAAGAAACGTCCCCTCCGCAATCGCCGCCGCTTCTGCATACACCTTGTCATAGCTCATGTAAATCAACCCGTTATAAATAATTAAGTCCGCTTTTTTCATATTTGGTTTTCCTCCTGTCATATATGCAAATGCCGCTCCGGCGGACAAAAGAAATGTTTCCTGACTTTCGCTTTGGTTCGCAACCACGTTCCTGTTTCCCGCCGCTACCAGCTTCTCGCTATGCGAAGCTGCTAAGGCTCTGTGCTAAACGGTCGGATCTGTTTTCTTTCCAACCGCCAGCAAAACCGCACCCAAGACAGTCGCAATCGCTCCGCCGATCTTTCCAACCTTGATCATCAGCCAGAAATCGCTCATTAAGAACAGATCGCCATACAAATCTGCATAGTATTCGGCGCCCCAGCTTCCTTCATACCATGAAAGGAAAAAGCTTCCCAGAAACGCATAAATGCCAAAGGCCAAAACAAATGCGCCCAATCTCTGCAAATCGCCTTTTGCCAGCTTTGTCTTCGGATTGAGCGGATACTTAGCCGCATCGATCTTCGCCAGCCCGCCATAAAGCAGTTTGAATATAATATAAAATACAGCGCCCGAACCGATCGATACGAATCCAAGCAGGAAGTATTCCGTCCCGTTCACTAAAAGTCCGATCACTGCGATGACCATCGGTGCTAATGCATATACAACTACCTTAAAATTACTTCCTGCGATATACCAGCAATCCCGTTCCTCCACAGGATACATTCTCCTGATTTTAAGCAGCGCGATTCCCAGAATCACATATACCATCAGAGCCAGAGGCCCAACGATCACAAGCAGTACATCGAAATTAAAATTCATCATAAACGCTGTCACAACGCCCAGTAATAAGATGGAAAGCACTGGCACTCCGCGCTTTTGGCTTACCTTCACGAGAAATTTCGGACACAGGTGATCATCCGCCATTACGAAAAAACCACGCGAACCAGCCGCAATGTAGGAATTGAAAATCGCAGCCTGGGAAGCGATCGCTACCACGAGAAACGCTACGCCCCATCCATATCCAAGATATGTAGACAATACATCACCGTAGCCCAGGCCTTCCGTCCCCCAATCGCTCCATGGACCTACAGAAACCAGCCCGGCAGCAGTCGGCAGGATATAGCTGAGTGCGATCAGAGGCATCGCGATCCGAAATCCTTTCGGAATCACTTCCGGGTTTTCGATTTCCCCCGCCATATTAGACACGCACTCGTATCCGCAGTACATCCAGATCACGACGCAGATGCTGCCGCCCAGGGATTCCAGGATGCCTGCACCCTCCGGCGTGAACGGCTCTACAGGATTATATTCCCAATTGGCAAATCCAACGACTGTCACCAGTGCGAATGCTACCAAAATCAGCACGGATAAAATCGTATTGATCGCGCTTACCTCTTTCAGCCCCAACAGATTGATGATGATAAAAATACATACGATCGCCAGCTTTGCAAGGAATCCGATCCACGGATCGCTTAAAGCCGGTATGTAGTCTGCCGCATAATTTACGATCAGCACGACATAGGTCGCAGTGGACAGATAGATGGAAAGCGTTCCCCACCAGCCCATACAGAAACCCCAGAATTCCCCAAGGGCTTCCTTGACCCAGACGTAAATCCCGCCTTCGGATGGCATGAGTGCCGAAAGCTCGGATACGACCTTGCTGATCGGGTGCGCCCAGATGATGGCAAAAATGACCAGCATCGCCAGCGTCATACCCGGACCGCTCATTGAAATAATTTCTTCAATGCCGAATGCACCTGCGGCTACCAGACAAAACAGCAGAAATGCGATCTGGATCGGTTTCATCGTGTGTTTTTTTA
>CAJUEB010000244.1 GCA_910585135.1 uncultured Eubacteriales bacterium | reverse complement strand
GATGGATTTCCGCCGGAATTGATGGAGGCCTTTTCCCAGGCAATCGGACGGGGTTATCTGGGCAATTATGCTGCTTCCGGAACGGAAATTATCGAAACGCTGGGCGAGGAACACGAAAAGACGGGAAAGGTTATCGTATATACTTCTGCCGACAGCGTCTTTCAGATCGCCGCCAATACGGATGTCGTGCCGCTTACAGAACTCTATGAGATCTGTGAAAAGGCGAGGGTACTTTTGACTGGAGATTACGCTTGTGGCAGGGTGATCGCAAGGCCGTATGTGATCAAGGATGGAAAGCGCATCCGCACATCGGACAGAAGAGATTACGCCGTTTCCCCGCCGGAGGATACCATGCTGGATTTGATCAGCCGGGAGGGAAAGACCGTATATGCCATTGGGAAGATCAATGATATTTTCAATGGACAGGGCATCACGAAAAGCGTTCATACGGAAGATAATGATGATGGCGTTACCAAGACGATCGAAGCCCTGAATGAGGATTTTGAAGGACTGATCTTTACCAATCTGGTCGATTTTGATTCTAAATATGGGCACCGGCGCGATGTGGCAGGCTATGGCAAGGCGCTGGAGGATTTCGATAAACGCTTGCCGGAAATTTTTATGGCAATGAAGCCTGACGATCTGTTGATCCTCTGTTCGGATCACGGTAACGACCCTGTCCATACGGGCTGGGATCATACGAGGGAGCATATTTTCGGACTGGCAGTAGGAAAGCAGGTAAAAACGGATGTGAATCTGGGAACGCGCAAATCCTTTGCCGATATCGGGGCGACGGTTACCGACATCCTGACGGACGGAAAGGCGAAGACGGCCATTGGCGATAGTTTCCGCTCGTTGATCTTAACGGGTGAGTGATTTTGACAAGCGATTAATCTTGAAGGCTGAGGAAAGAAACGGATAACAGGAGATTCATAGCATGAATGCAGTAGATATCATTACGAAAAAAAGAGACGGAGCGGTTTTGGACGAAGCGGAGATCCGCTATATGGTGATGGGTTATACGCAAGGCACGCTTCCCGATTATCAGATGGCCGCCTTTTTGATGGCGGTTTATTTCAAAGGGATGAACCGGCAGGAAACCATATGCCTGACAAATTTGATGAAACATTCCGGCGATATCGTCGATTTAGGAGCAATCAATGGAATTAAGGTAGACAAGCACAGCACGGGCGGCGTTGGTGATAAAACGACCCTGATCGTTGGGCCGCTAGCTGCTGCCTGTGGCGTTCCTGTTGCCAAAATGAGCGGCAGGGGGCTGGGATTTACGGGCGGTACCGTCGATAAACTGGAAACAATTCCAGGCTACCAGACATCCATGGCGGCACGGGACTTTATGAACCAGGTGAATGAAACGGGCATTGCCGTCATTGGACAGACAGGTCATATCGCTCCTGCCGATAAGAAAATTTACGCGTTGCGGGATGTTACGGGAACGGTAGAAAATCTCAGCCTTATCACGTCCAGCATCATGAGCAAAAAGCTGGCTTCCGGCTCTGATGCGATTTTGCTCGACGTGAAGTGCGGCAGCGGTGCATTTATGAAAAATTTACAGGATGCGGAGCGTCTGGCTGAACTGATGGTAGAGATCGGCAACGCCGACGGAAAGAAAACCATGGCCGTGATTACCGATATGGAGCAGCCCCTGGGATGCGCTGTGGGAAATGCCCTCGAGGTACAGGAGGCTATTGCTGTCTTAAAGAACAAAGGTCCATCCGATATTACGGAGCTTTCCGCTGTTTTGGCGGGGATGATGGTATTTCTCGGCGAAAAGGCAGCTTCCGTGGAAGAAGGCATAGAGAAAGCGAAAAAAGCGCTTGCAGATGGAAGCGCCTTGGAAAAGTTCAAGGCGCTCGTGAAGGGACAGGGCGGAAATCCAAGGATTACGGAAGAGACGGGACTAATGCCGCACAGCAACCTTTGCATTGAGGTGAAAGCAGGGCAGGCAGGCTATGTGAAGGCCATCGATGCGATGAAAATAGGCTTGGCTTCCCAGCATACCGGAGCAGGGCGGCAGCGGAAGGAGGACGGGATCGATTTGGCGGCGGGTCTGGTTCTTTGCAAAAAGATCGGCGATGCTGTCCAGGCCGGAGAGGTTTTATGCCGTGTCTATGGAAACGACGCCGAAAAAACCAGGCTGGCGGCAGTGGAGGTAAAAGCTGCCGTTGTGATCGGAACGGCACGTCCTGAAAAGCCGCAGTTGATCAAGAAAGTGATAAGATGAGGAGATTTTCGATGAAAAGAATGGTTTCCATGCTGCTGATTGCAGCAATGCTCTTTTGCCTGGCATCATGCGGCGGGAACAAAGAAAAGGAAGATGCGGGCAAAACAAAGGATGGGAATTATGAGCTTGCTCTGATCGTCGATGATGGCGCGATGGACGAGGGCGCGTTTACCGATATCATCCGCGATAACATCGACCGCTTTGCCAAAGAACATGCGCTGAGCGCCAAATGCTATCAGGCAGAAGAGGCAGCCGTAGAAAGCTATATGGCAGTGATCCAGAAGGCAGTGGATAAAAAAGCAAAATTGATCATCCTGGCGGGGAGCAATTTTGAGACTGCGGTTTACACGGCGCAGACCATGTACCCCGACGTTTATTTTTTACTGATCGACGGCGTGCCAAATGATGGCAGTAATACTTATCTGACCTCTGAAAATACCGTCAGCATCATATTTGCCGAGGAGG
>CAJUEB010000243.1 GCA_910585135.1 uncultured Eubacteriales bacterium | reverse complement strand
CGCTGATGATACTTGGCGGGGGACTGCCCGGGAAAGTAGGTCGTTGCCGCTTATTGAAAAACCAGCTTACGAATGATAAGCTGGTTTTTCGCTATAACATAGGAGAAGGACAATGAGTTATGATATTATCATGGAAGGCGTAATCGATTTTTATCTTCCGAAGTTTAGGAAGGATCGCGATGATCTCATTTTGGGAGACTTTATTTTCCAGGTGGGTAAAAAAGAGATCCCTCTTAAATTCAGGGAAATCGTATGGGAAATGGGAGAAGGAGAAGAAGGTCATCTTTTGCTTCGGTTTCATGCACAGAATGTTGACCGGATTTCTTATGCTGCGGCCTATGATGAAATAGGCTTATTAGTGGATGATATCACGGTGGAATATTTTTCAGGCACGACAGGAATCGTTGCCATTCCGTTGATGTGTGATTGTGAAGGCCTGGGGGAAAAAGGCTTGCTGCCTCCCCAAATTTTAAACCATTATGGCAGTTTTGCCATCAAGGAGCTTTCTCTTTCAGATGCAGATGGTGAAAATAAGTTTGTTTTATCGGAAAAAATCTTAGACGGCTATAACGAAACCGTTAAGATGGAAGCAGCGATGATCAGGCAGCTTGTCAATATGCTGCGCGAATAAGGCTGCGGAACTATGTCATATTCCATAAGTTTTCTTCGATAAATCCCGGAATGAAATGGCGATTGATGGCAGTCGCTATTTTTTTTGCTATAAATTTGATTCTTAACGGTCTTAAACAATTCTTAAAAGATTCCCCTATTTTATGTTAAAACTTTTCATGTATAATAATAGTGGAGGTTGACAAACGATGTATAACATATTGATATGTGATGACGAGAAGGACATCGTCTCCGCATTGAAAATCTATCTTGCAAGTGATGATTACAATTTATATGAAGCTTATGACGGCCTTGAGGCATTAAGGATTATCGAAACGCACGAGATCCATTTAGTGCTTTTGGATATCATGATGCCGCATATGGACGGGATACAGGTGATCAGCAAAATGCGCGAAACCTATAATATTCCCGTGATATTTTTAACTGCAAAAAGCGAGAATACGGATATGATCCTGGGGCTTAACATCGGAGCAGATGATTACATTACTAAGCCTTTTAATCCGGTAGAGCTTTTGGCCAGGGTCAAATCACAGCTGCGGCGTTATATGGAGCTTGGTGCTGCTCCGAAGAAGAAACATTTGCTTCAAATCGGCGATATTGTTCTCGATGATATGGCAAAGGAGGTCTCTTTGATGGATGAAAAAGTCAGCCTTACGCCAAAGGAGTATGGGATCTTGAAGCTGCTGATGGAAAACAGGAGCAGGGTGTTTTCTCCTGCGGAAATTTATCGCGCAGTTTGGGCGGAGGATGCGTTTGGGTCAGAAGGAACGGTAGCGGTACATATCAGGCATTTGCGGGAAAAAATCGAGATCGACCCGGAACGGCCAAGGCATCTGAAAGTTGTATGGGGTCAAGGATATAAGATGGAGTGAGGGGTTTATCATGGGAAAAATACAAAACAGTACGAAAAAATTAACGAACAGTTTTGCAGCAAAAGTAGCAGCATTTCTAATCCTGCTTTTGTGTGCGGCAGTCGTTTCCGTATCGGCGGTTATCGTTGTCGTGAATGCAGATTACCAGTGGTATTCCAAGAGCAAGGAAGCGGCAGAGCAGGATATTTATGAGGAAACGGCATCCTTTGCCAACCAGCGGTTAAGCGAGCAGCTTTTTGCCCATCAGGTGGATGAAGAAAGCAGTGGGCTTGCGGAAGAAGAAAATCCTGATAGAATCGTCGAAGAGAACATTGATCAAAGCAATGCTTCAGCAATCAAAAACGATGTTCAGTTGATTGACGGAGAGAGGATTGCGAGCGATTTCGGATACATGATCCAGGCGAAAACCGCAGAATTTAGATTTGAAGCAGAGGACGGGGATGATACGATTCGCATGGTCAACCGGGAACTCATCGAAAGCAATGCCGGGATTTACCAACAGACGTTTACACATGATTTTGCGGATATTACGGTTTACCTGGGGGCAATCGGAAGAGACACTGTGCCAGGGGCGATATACAATGTGTACCATGCGCACAGCCTGCTGTATCAGTGGGGAAAAATTGCGATTGCTACAGGGGTATTGGGAGTGCTCTTGCTGATTGTCCTGCTTTTGTTCCTGCTGGTTTCTGTGGGAAAGAGAGAGGGATCGAATGCATGGCTGCGGCATGCGCCGATTGAGCTGCTGCTTATGGCCGCTGTGCTTCTGGCTGCTTTCCTGTGGGCACTGAACGAGACAGTTTTATGGGATGCGAATTTAGATTTTCTCCTGATTATGATTGTTGCGGACGCTGCTTTGTTTGCAGCCATTATCGTGGGATTTCTGGTGATTGCTGTCATCAAAGGCAGACAGCATACGCTCTGGCACGGTTCGCTCTGTTATTGGTGCTGCCGGAGCTTAAAATGGACCGGACGCCATATCTTGTATCTGATTGAACATCTCCCTCTCGTGTGGAAAAGCGCCGTATTTGTCTTTGCCGGGATTTTGATCAATCTTTTCATTGTGATAGAGCTTCTCGATTATTATGCTTCGGGTGCCATCATGCTGCTGTGGGTTATCGGGGCAATCTTCACAGAAGGGCTGGCAATTTATATCGCACTGGGTATGCGAAAGCTGCGGGAAGGTGCAAGCCGCCTGGCGGCAGGTGACCTGGGGCATCAAATCGATA
>CAJUEB010000242.1 GCA_910585135.1 uncultured Eubacteriales bacterium | reverse complement strand
AAATCCTTTCCTTTCAGCGGTTCAAAATCATAGACGCGCCCGTGTTTTTCGACGGCTTTCCTTACCTTGCACTGCCTGAACTTATTTTTTTCCCGCTCTGTTTTCACATCCTTTGGATCGGCGGCGGTAAAAAGAAGCATACTGCCATCAGGAATCCGATCAAAATAAGCGATCAATTCACCGATATCGCCATCGGAAAATCCTTTCATCGTTTTCCCGGCCGCAGGAGCAAAATCCGGCACGACGACTACCTTCCGCTCTGACATGAGGCTTACGGTTTCCAAGCCTTCCTGGATATTTTGCAGCGTCAGGGATTCCCCTTCAAGGCGTACCAGATCGATCGGCTTGCAGCTTGCTTCTACATAGCGATCCGCTAAAAGATCCGCATACCAATGAATCAAATATTCTTCCTGCCCGCACAGCAAAACAAGGCGGGGAACTGTCCCCTCCTTGATATCCCGGCTCAATGCTTTAAAGGCGTGTTCTTTATCCTTTTTGTAATATTTTGCGGCCATTTATGGTTTATCTCCCCTGACGGTCATCGCTCTGATCCCGCCGTCTGCGGCAAAATCAAAGCCAACTGCACCGTCCTCATCATTTCTATATATCATTATACCTTTTTCGCTATAATTTTCAATAACTCCTTTATCGGGATGCCCGAAATTATTTTTTCCTACTTGAAAGACTGCATATTGTGGGGAAACCGCCTCTGTAAAGGCCTCGCTGTAACTGTATTTACTGCCGTGATGCGCTACTTTTAAAATATGGGAATCAATCCCTGTGTTCCAGATCTTCGCCAATCCATCAAAACAGGCCGCGTCTGCATCGCCTGTGACCAGAATACTGCGCTCCTTTACGCATATTTTGAGGACGAGACAGGACATATTTTCATCCGCTTCATCATTTGCTAGGTCTTCATAGCGTTTTTCGCTTTCGCGCGCAGGCCACAGCACTTGCACTTTAGCATCTTCCGCCAGCGCTACCTGCTGACCTTGATACAAATACACCAAATCCTCCTTTTGCAGTCCTGTTTCCCGGCAGATCTCATCCTCCTTGACCTGGCAACCTTCATAGAGGAATAGTTTTTTGACCATGCCCTCCCGACAAAGCGCTGCGATCCCCCGGTAATGATCTGTATGCAAATGCGTCACAAATGCGCCATCCACCGTCGTCACCCCATTTTTTAAAAGGTACGGTTTCAGCGTTTTGCTGCCCACGTCATAGCGGATGCTGCCACCTCCGTCCACCAAATAATTACCGTCGTCTTCCGTGCGAAAATGAATGCAATCGCCCTGCCCCACATCGACAAAGACGGCTTCGGCAGCTTGAAACGGATTTCCTGCCGCTGCTGCAAAGGCAGTCGAACAGAAAACGGCCAGAGCCGCCAATACAGCGGCGGTCTTTTTCCGTCTGCGCAGGATCATCAGCCGTCCCTCCTCCGATACGAAAAACAATAGCGATAAATAATACAAAGCGAGCACCCATATGCCAGGGCTGGCAACACGAAACACCGTAATGCCATCGATTCCCGTCATCGCATTGACCGCTGTCATGAGCTTACATAACCCGAAAACCAAGGCAGAAACCAGCTCGAAAACAGGCGGGCAAACGGTCATGAAAAACAAACAGCACATCCCCGCCGGAACAATGATCCCGGTCAGAAAAATCACCGGCACATTGACCAGCACGGAAGCTAAGGACAGATAATTAAACGTATATGCAAGATACGGAAGCAACCCAATCTGGACAGCAAGGCTTGCGGAAAATAATCCATCGTAAAACCGTTTCACAATAGGCAGCAGCAGGCAAAGCGTCAAAACCGCCAGAAACGACATCTGGAAACCAGCGTTAAAAAGCTGCATCGGATTTTTCACCAGCATCAAAAGCGCGATTAAAAATGCAGCCGAGCTTAAATCGTACCGTTTATGCGTCAGTTTCGCGAAGCTATGAAGCAAGACCATGAACACCGCCCGCACCACCGACGGCGAAAAGGATGCCAAAATCATATAACAAAGAAAAAATGCGGTCATGGCAATAAAAAAGACAAAGCCCTTCTTCCCCCGCCATAGCAGGGAAAGAAATCCATAGATGATGCCTATGTGCAGGCCGCTGACTGCCAGCACATGGGCAGTCCCGTTTTTTTGGAACTCCACAAGTGTATCTTCCTCTAAACCAGCTTTTTCACCGAACATGATCGCCCGCATCAATCCGGCTGTTTCCCTGCCCGCTGACTGTTCCATTCCCGCCAAAAATCTTTCTTTTATCAGATAAAGGCTTCCCCGCAGCGATTGACCGCCGCCTTTCTCGCCGCCGTTCCTGCAAAGCGCAAGTGTTTCGGCAGTCATGGTCATCTCAATGCCCGTGCTTTTCAGATAAAGCGCATAATCAAAACAACCCGGATTTCGTCTTCCGGCAGGCTTGTCCAGCCGTCCGCTTATCTGGATTATACTTCCCGGAATGATCCGATGGTTTCCGTCCTTGCCCGCTTTTCCATATGCGCCGTAATATCTGACGAGCAGGCGTTCTTTCTTTTTCATGGACGTTCCGCCAAGCCTCGTCACATCAGCCTTGATTTGCAGATACGTTTGCTCCGAGCCGTCCATGCCAGTGGCGCTGCGCTCTTCGATTCCCAAAACCCGGCATTTTAGATGAACCGCCTTCCCTTCATGCCGCGTAAGCTCACTTGCATTGCATTCCATATGCCAAAAACATACCGCTCCCGCACAATAGCTTACGAGCATCAGCA
>CAJUEB010000241.1 GCA_910585135.1 uncultured Eubacteriales bacterium | reverse complement strand
GAAGCCATTAAAATGGCGAGGGCTGAGGACCGGCGGTTTAAAGGTGATATCAAGAAACAGGGTGAGGCGGCATTGCGGTATGCGAGGGAGCATAAGAAAAAAGCGGTGATTTTAGCCGGAAGGCCTTATCACCTTGACCCGGAAATTAACCATGGCATCGACAAGATCATCAGTTCCTTTGATATGGTCGTGCTTACGGAGGATTCCGTGGCGCACCTGGGAAAGCTGGCAAGACCGTTGCGCGTGCTGGACCAGTGGATGTATCACTCGCGGCTGTACAAGGCGGCTACCTTTGCGGGAACGACCGACGATGTGGAAATCGTCCAGCTCAATTCTTTCGGCTGCGGGCTTGATGCCGTGACGACGGATCAGGTTGAGGAAATAACCAAGAAAAATAATAAACTCTATACCGTCCTTAAAATCGATGAGGGCGCGAACATGGGTGCTGCAAGGATCAGGATTCGTTCCTTAAAAGCCGCCATGGATGAGCGGGAAAAGAACAAGGTAAAGCACATCGATGATAGTTCGCCGTATGAACGGGTGTACTTTACAGAAGAGATGAAAAAGGATTATACTTTGTTGATCCCTGAAATGGCGCCGATGCATTTCCAATTTTTAGAAACTGCGCTGGAGCGGGCAGGGTACCATGCGAAGCGGCTTCCGACGGTTGATAAAAACGCGGTGGAGGAAGGGCTGAAATATATCAATAACGATGCCTGCTATCCGACGATCGTTTCATTGGGGCAGATCATTTCCTACCTGAAATCGGGCGAGGTGGATCTGGATAAGGTGGCGATCTTCATGAGCCAGACGGGGGGGCAGTGCAGGGCGAGCAATTATGTCTCATTATTGCGAAAGGCATTAAAGGACATGGGCATGGAGCAGATTCCTGTGGTTTCCGTCAATATGTCAGGCTTGGAATCCAACCCGGGATTTAAACTGACATCGTATACGCTCTTAAAAAGGGCACTCATGGGAATGGTCTATGGAGATTTATTTATGCGCGTCCTGTATGCGACAAGGCCGTATGAACAGCAGCCGGGCGCTGCCAATGCGCTTTATGAAAAATGGGCAAGAGTGGCGCGGCGAAATGTATATACAGGCAGTATGCGGAAGTTTAAGTCCACCATCGAAGGGATCGTCAGGGATTTCGATGCTTTGCCGCTTCTTGATATCAAGAAGCCGAAGGTTGGCGTCGTAGGGGAAATCCTGGTGAAATACCATCCGAATGCCAATAACGATATCGTGCATACCATTGAGCAGGAAGGCGGTGAAGCTGTCGTCCTGGATTTGATCGACTTCTTCATGTATGGCATGTACAGCAAGGAATACAATTACATCAACTTATCAGGTACATATAAAACGATGGTGGGCAATAAGGCAGCGATCAAAGTCGTGGAGCATTTCCGCAAGCCTCTGCGGAAGGCGCTTGCGGAAAGCAAGCGTTTTCACCCGCCGATGCATATCCAGGATATTGCCAAAAAAGCGATGGAAGTTACCTCGCTTGGCAATCAGTGCGGGGAAGGCTGGCTTCTGACAGGGGAAATGGTTGACCTGCTGGATGATGGCGTGGAAAACATCGTCTGCATGCAGCCGTTTGCCTGCCTGCCGAATCATGTGACTGGAAAGGGCATGATGAAACCGCTTCGCAAGAGGAATCCGAAAGCAAATATCGCCGCCATCGATTATGATCCGGGTGCATCCAACGTCAATCAGCTCAACCGCATTAAGCTGATGATGGCAACCGCACATAAGAATATGGAAGATGTAGCGAAGTAAAAATACGCTGAAAAATAGTGGAACTGAAATGACGAAAGGAGGACATTATGAGCAGACGGAAAGCGTATACAAATGGAAGGATTTACACGGTCAATGAAAACCGCGACTGGGCGGAGGCTGTTGTGGTCGAGGGTAACAAAATCATCTATGTCGGTGATAACCACGGAGCGGAATCGTTCTGTGATACGGATACGGAGGTATGTGATCTTGCGGGCAGGATGATGCTGCCGGGCTTTATCGATGGACATTGTCATCCTGTGCTGGCAGCGCATTACCTGTGCGGCGTGTACCTTCAGATCGAGTATAGTCCGGAAGAATGCCTCGCTGAAATCAAGAAGTTTGTAGAGCAGCATCCCGAAAACGACACTTACTTTGGCATCGGTTATGCGGAATGGATCTTCGATGAAACAGGACCGAAAAAGGAAATGCTCGATGAAATATGCGCCGATAAGCCGATGATGATACTTGGCAGCAGCGCACACGAAGCTTGGGTCAACACGAAGGCATTAGAAATGGCGGGAATTACGAAGGATACGCCTGATCCGATTCCAGGATTTCATTATTTCCACAGAGATGAAGAAGGCAATCCGACGGGACATTTACTTGAAATGGGTCCGGAGAACATGATCATGGAAAAGGTCAATTTTTTCGATGCCGATACGATCGAGGATGTGCTGGCAGAGGCGTCGGATGAATACGCGGCGATGGGCGTTACCGCAACATGTGATATGGGCTGCCCTGAATTCGGACTTAACGTTTATTTCGAAACAGTGCCGGATATGATCAAAAAAGGACTTTATAAGCAGCGTTTTAACGGTTGTGGCAGGATGGTGGCGGACAAGGGCGATGTGCCGGTCGTGATGCCGCGGCTAGAACGCTATAAAGAGCAATACGATACGGATCAATTCAGAATTAACTTCCTAAAAATCATCAATGACGGGACGCTTGAGACAAGGTCTGCGGCTTTGAGCGAGCCATACGATGAAGATGGCTCGATGGTATATCCGCTGTTTACGGGTGAAGAAATGGCGAAGCTGGGACTGGAAGCTGCAAAAAAAGGCTTGAACATCAATGTG
>CAJUEB010000240.1 GCA_910585135.1 uncultured Eubacteriales bacterium | reverse complement strand
GCAACAGCCAGTTCGGTGTTTTTGGGATTGCTTATCATCCGATCGAGAATCCGCTTTATACAAAACCCATAGCGATCGGGACAAAGGATCAGGTTGAAACAGGGAAAGCCTATATTTTATCGACGCTTTCTAATAACGAGATTAGGCGTTTTGAAATTGAAATTGAGAAGATAGAGGATCAGGATACGCCCGCAGATAAAAGCATGGTAATCCGGGTTACGGATAAGGAGCTTCTTTCTGAAAGCGGCGGCATCGTACAGGGAATGAGCGGAAGCCCCATCATCCAGAATGACCGGATCGTAGGCGCTGTGACCCATGTATTTGTCAACGATCCAGAGCGCGGCTACGGCGTGTTTATCGAGTGGATGCTGGAGCAGTCGAACAGTGTCGAAAATTAAAATAATTTGTTCATCGTATTCCATTGATAAAGTGCTGCCAATATTTGAAAATAAATACGTAGTCAAAAATAGTGAAAATCACTATTTTATCATCATGTATTTGCAAAGCGGCTGTCGAAACGGCTGTTTTGTGGGGAAAAGACTGGGGGAGAAAAGAATGAAAAGAATTAAAATTGGTATCGCTGACGACAATAGGGAATTTTGTGATATTCTTGTTGACTTTTTTGAGGAGAAGGATGATATCGATTTGGCTTTTGTTTCTCACGACGGGCTTAAAACTATTGAAAACATTAAGACAAAGCAGCCGGATATTTTGATTTTGGACATGGTAATGCCTCACCTTGACGGGCTGGGTGTGCTGGAAACGATCAATAATCTGGAAATGGAAAAATATCCTCGTACCATCGTTTTATCCGCAGTAGGACAAGAACCGATTACCCAGAAGGCTCTGGGGTTGGGCGCTGAGTATTACATAGTCAAGCCATTTAACTTGGATGTTTTGATGAAGCGCATTAATCAACTGGCAGGGGTAGATGAGAACGAGCAAAACAAGATGCAGTATGCCAAAGCGATTTTGACAAGCGAGGGTGATGATGAGGCGAAGCGGCTGGAAATAGAGATCACCAACATCATACATGAGATCGGCGTTCCCGCTCATATCAAGGGATACCATTATTTGCGGGATGCGATTACCATGGTGGTGGAGGATATGGATTTGCTGGGTGCTGTTACCAAGGAGCTGTACCCGGCGATTGCTAAGGCGAATAAAACCACGCCGAGCAGGGTGGAACGGGCGATCCGCCACGCGATCGAGGTCGCATGGAACAGGGGCAGGCTGGAAACCATTAACGCCCTGTTCGGATACACAGTGCAGAACGATAAAGGAAAACCGACCAATTCGGAATTTATCGCCATTATTGCGGACAAGCTCAGGATTGAGCGAAGGGCAAGCTAACAGATGGGCAGGGCAGGCAGTCCCCCCCCCGAATCGTAGGAAGTTTGCGCTTTGGCATGAAATGTAGGGACACTGGTGAATGAACGAGCCGTAGAGTATGGAAAAGCAAGGAATAACGCCTTGCTTTTTTTCATGAAAAATATTATAATCCTAATTGTTAGCATTCTAATAAAATGTTGCCTGAATATCATTCAAACATATTCAATGGTTTACGAAGGGAGTTGCACATGGATTATTCATTCCATTATCTTTCGATGGCAAACCATGCCATGTTTCAGAAAAAATTGATTTTATCGCTGAAGGAAACGGGGCTTACGCTGGGACAGCCTAAGGTTCTCGATTATCTGCAATACCATGATGGAGCGAATCAAAAGGATATGGCGGCGGGCTGCCATATCGAAGCTCCTTCACTCACCTCGATCCTAAACCGTATGGAAGAAAAGGGGCTGATCGAACGCCGTATGCTGAATGGCAACAGGCGGTCTTTGCATGTATTCATCACAGAGAAAGGAAAAAAACACCAGCGGATGGTGGCGCAGGCGTTTTGCAGTCTGGAAGAGAAAGCTTTTGACGGAATTTCAGAGGCGGAGCGCACATCTTTTATGGCGACCTTTGAAAAAATATACGGGAATTTGATGAAATGATGAACAGCGGAGAATCGACGCCTTAACAAAGAAATCATTTGATGAAGAAAGGATTTAACGAAAGGATTGATCGTATTTTATGGAAAAACTAAAACGGTATACCATATTTATCATCGGGCTGTTTATCAGTTCGATCGGCGTGAGCATGGTGACAAAAGCAGACCTGGGGACTTCGCCCATATCGTCGATTCCTTATGTGCTGAGCCTCAGATTTCCCTTTTCTCTGGGTGAGTTCACGATATTGTTTAGCCTGATTTTGATCGTGCTGCAACTGATTATTTTGCGGAAGAATTTTAAGCTGGAGCATGTGCTGCAAATCCCAGTGTCGATCGTATTCGGGTATTTTATCGACTTCAGTATGCTGATGTTGAAGTTTGTAGAGCCGCAGATGTATGCTATGAAGTTCGCATATCTGCTGATTGGCTGCGTGATTCTCGGGATCGGCGTATATGCGGAAATGCTGGCCAATGTGGTTATGCTGCCGGGGGAATCCTTTGTCAGGGCTGTGGTACATACATGGAAAACGGACTTTGGCATTACGAAAATAGTCTTTGATGTTTCCATGTCGGTAACGGCTGGGATTTTGTCTTTTGCACTTCTTGGAAAGCTTTCCGGCGTACGTGAGGGCACGGTGGCTGCTGCACTTTTGGTAGGATTTATCGCCCGTTTTATCAGCAGACGGCTTGCATTTCTCCCCCAGAAGCTGTTCCGGCAAGGCCAGGAGGCTGAAAAAAAATCGGACGGCAGCCAGCCGGGTATGTGCATTTTGATAGGTCGGCAATACGGCAGCGGTGGACGAGAGATCGGGATGCGGCTAGCGGAAAAATACGGCTACGATAAGCTGGAATTTCATGTGGGGGACATTG
>CAJUEB010000239.1 GCA_910585135.1 uncultured Eubacteriales bacterium | reverse complement strand
AGCCGGAAAAGTAGTGAGGGGTGGTTTGACCTGTTTTTCAGACATAGAAAAAAGAATCAAAGAATCTGATTAATTATTATTGACAGAGTGAATACAGAGATGTAAAATGGACTAAAATAATCTAGTTAGTACAATAAGTGCTATAAAAACTAAAAATGCTAAAAGCAGGACACGGCAAATTTGATTTTATCGAAATTGTCGTGTTTTGCTTTTTGCTGCTTTTGCATTTCAAGGTTTCTCATAACTTGTTTTGCGCTAAGCGATCATTATCTTCGTCAATAGAAATAATTGATTTCAAATAAAGATGTCCGTATAATAAAGCCGTATAGTATTTTATCCGATACAGACACTATATAGAACCGGGTAAGACTGTATTGATCCATGAAAGAGTATCTGGAAGCTGCATTTTGCATTTTAAATATGGGACGGAGTACAGATGTATTAGATACGTCTGTTTCTGATCGCTTCATGGCAGTCAGCAGCATGTCGCGGTTTCCGATGTGTCAAAATTTGAAATTTTCCGCAATTGGAGATAGGCTAAAGGGAGTGCGCTGCGATTGTTAGTATGCTCTGAGGCTGGGAAAGTGTTAAGTTAGGTGGCATGCTGTGGTCAGGGAGTGCGTCCAAACGGGTAGTGTGCTATACGCAGCGATGGGTGTTCCTGTGATTGTGGTAATGGTGATGGAGGTATGAAAAGATGAAGAAAAAAACGAAAATTGTATGTACGCTGGGTCCTGCCAGCAGTGACCCTGAAATTATGAAAGCGATGCTTGTGGCGGGCATGAATGTAGCAAGACTGAACTTTTCGCATGGGACGCACGATGAGCATAGAAAAAAAATCGAAACGTTCCGGCGGGTGCGGGATGAGCTGAAATTGCCTGCTGCGGTGCTTCTCGATACGAAAGGTCCGGAAATCAGGCTGAAGGATTTTGCAAAGGGCAGTGTGGAATTAAAGCAGGGCGCGGTTTTTTCCCTGACCATCGAGGAAGTCAGCGGGACAGCGGAGCGGGTCAGCATTACGTATCAAGGCTTGCCCTCCCAAGTGGATCAAGGCACGAAAATCCTCATAGATGACGGGCGGATCAGGCTGGAGGTTTTGGAAACTACCGAAACGGATGTGGTTTGCCGGGTTCTTTCCGGCGGGAAGGTCAGCAACAGGAAGGGTGTCAATATTCCCAATCATTCCTTGGATCTGGAATACATCAGCGAAGCGGATCGAAACGATATCCTGTTTGGGATCGAGATGGACGTGGATTATGTAGCGGCGTCCTTCGTGCGAAGCGGTGATGATGTCAGGCAGTTACGGGATCTGCTTCATCAAAACGGAGGCGACCAGATCAAAATCATTTCTAAAATCGAAAACATGGAAGGAATCGACCATTTCGAGGAAATTTTGCAGTTATCGGATGGCATTATGGTGGCAAGGGGCGATATGGGCGTCGAGGTGGATCTGGAAAAATTGCCGGGCATTCAGAAGAAATTCATCAAAGCATGTTGCCGGGCAGGGAAACCGGTGATTACGGCTACCCAGATGCTGGAATCCATGACCGTAAATCCTGCGCCGACCAGGGCGGAAATCACCGATGTAGCGAATGCGGTCTTCGATGGGACTTCTGCGGTCATGCTATCGGGGGAAAGCGCAGCCGGGCAGTATCCAATCGAGACGGTGCAAACGATGGCCAGGATCGTGAAGCAGGCGGAAGCGGATGCGGAGGAGGTCAGCCAATACAAGTTCCTGGAGGTAGAGTCCGACGAAAAGGATGTGTCGAATGCGATCGGGCATGCGGCATGTACCACGGCCAGAGATATCAAAGCCAGTGCGATCATCGCAGTAACGATGTCGGGCTACACTGCGGAAATGATGGCGAAATACAAACCGAATACGCCGATCATAGCGGCGACGCCGCAGGAGAAGACGTACCATCAGCAAGCGCTTACATGGGGCGTGTATCCGTTGCGAACGGAATGCAGCAATGACTGGAATCATCTGATGCAGCAGGCGTCAGACGGCGTGGCGCGTATGGGATTTGTCAAGAAAGGAGACCGTATCGTGTTCAGTGCGGGGATGCCGATGCAGGTATCGGGAACGACGAATTTGATCCGGGTAAAGGTCGCGGAATAGAAAAGGCAGCCGATTGCTCGATGAGAGCGCCGAAGTTGAGTTTGTTCGATTGTTCCATTTTCCCACCTATTTAATAATCCCTTTGGTTGTGTGTTTTTGAGATGAGCGTTAGGTTTGTTTGACCTGAACATGATCGTTTTAAAGCGTGTGTTGGATTTGCCTGGCTTGCGTTTAAGCCTTTCCCCGAACAGCATACCATAAAACTCTACGGAGCGTAGGTTGCGGGGAGCGTAATTTTCATGATAGCATGATCTCGTAAAGGAGGAAGGATAAAATGGATAAATACGTGACCGGGGCTGTGATACGAAAGCTTCGTGAAAACAAAAAACTGACACAGGAGGAATTAGCGCAGCGGATTTATGTCAGCAGCAAGGCTGTGAGCAAGTGGGAGACAGGGCAGGGGTTGCCGGATATCACGCTGCTGGAACCTCTGGCAGAGGCTTTGGGAATTTCTGTGATCGAACTGCTGTCAGGAGAAGATATCCGCAATGAAAACAGATCTGCGAATATGATGCGGACGCTTTTTTACGTCTGTCCGATTTGCGGGAATGTGATTCATGCTGCCGGCAAAGCCGTGGTCAGCTGCTGCGGGATCACGCTTCCTGCGCTTTTGCCAGAAGAAGCAGAGGAAGAGCATTTGCTTCGCATGGAGGAAATCGAAGACGAATATTATGTGACCGCCAGCCATCCGATGACAAAAGAACATTACATCTCATTTTTTGCAGCGGTTTCAGATCAGGGGATACAGCTTGTGAAATTG
>CAJUEB010000238.1 GCA_910585135.1 uncultured Eubacteriales bacterium | reverse complement strand
ACAGTTTATCGTATTTTAACAGCCTTTTTACATAATCGGCGTTGACGACTGCCGGCTCTAACGAGCTAAGACGTATCCTGAAATCACCGGGAAGCTGATCCAGTGCTGCAATTGCTTTTTCCACACCGTAAGGCTCATTTCCTAAGTCACAAAGCGCACCCGCAGATCCACTCCTGCCGCCGCTTATAAAACCGCCCTTGCCGCCTGCGAAACCAGTTCCATCATGCCCGTTTACGCTGTCCATGTCGTAAAGCGCTGTATTGATTCCCGTAAGAACCAGCTCCCGATACCCGGCAGCAATCAGGTTCTGTGCCTCTGACACGATGGATTCCAAGCTTCTGCTTCTTATCCTGCCCCGCGCATAGGGAATGACACAGTAGGCGCAAAACCTGTTGCATCCTTCTTGTATTTTGATATATGCCCTCGTCCTGTTTTCTATGCTGGAAACCGCGCCTGTTTCCTCATATATGGCAAGCTCGTCATAGCTTTGCACATGCACCTGTTTAATGCCTCTCGCAAGATACTCGCTCACATATGCCGCCAAATGGCTTTTCTCATTCGTTCCCGCTACGATATCGACTCCCTCTACCGCTGAAACTTCCTCCGGTTTGATCTGGGCATAGCAGCCTGTCACTGCCACGATGCTGTCAGGGTTTATCTTTTTCATCCTGCGGATGTACTGTCTCGATTTTTTGTCCGCTATTGCCGTAACCGTACACGTATTGATCACGTAGACATCGGCAAACTCCCTTTCATCCACCACTTCAAAGCCTTGCATCCTGAAATCCCTTGCGATTGCCTCTGTTTCATACTGGTTTACTTTACAGCCCAGCGTATGAAATGCTACTTTCATTTTCATTCCTCGTCCGGGTGATCCTCACGCCAAACCTGCTCTGCTACAGGTGCCCAGTTTTTCGCATATTCCGTGCATTTGCCGCACAAGTGTTCCGCACTTTCCACAGCTTCCAGATCCGTGGACTTTGCGCCGGTCTCCTTCACGATTTTTTGCAGGATTTCCGGGTTTTCCAGCATCGGACAGGGTCGCAGATGATTGTCATTAAAAGGCTGTCCCTCATGGTATTTCATGAATAACGGCTGACGCAGGCAGTCCAACAAGGACTTTTCATTGATATTCGCGCCGGAGTAATGGATGAACACGCAAGGTTCCACGTCGCCTGCGGAATTGATATGGCAATACAGCTTTCCACCGGCAATACAGCCATCGACAAATTCGCCATCATTCTGGAAGTCAATGGCGAAAATCTCCTTGCCGCCCTCCAAGCCGCGAATTTCCCGCACCCGGTTTTTCATATACACCCGCTGCTCCGGGGTAAGGAGCAAATCGGTGGAGGCGTTCATACCGACAGGCATATAGTGGAAATACCAAGCGAAGACACATCCCTTTTCAATCAGCAGATCCAGAAACTTATCGCTCGTCACGTCCAAGTAATTCTTGCTGGTGTAGCAGATGGACACGCCGAAAGGAATCTTATAGGAACGCATCAGATCCATGGCGTGGGTGGCTTTCTCAAAATGCCCATCTCCACGGCGGCCGTCATTGGCTTCCGCAAAGCCCTCGATACTGACGGACACGATAAAATTTCCAACCCGGAGCAGCTCCTTGCAGAATTCATCGTCGATCAGCGTGCCGTTGGTGAAGGCGTGGAAGGCGACATCCTGATGCTTTTCACACAGGCGGATGATATCCTGCTTGCGCACCAGAGGCTCGCCGCCAGTAAAGAGGTAGGCGTGAATGCCAAGTTCCTTGCCCTCGGTGACAATCCTGTCCATAGTCTCATAGCTTAAATTCTGCTTGTATCCATACTCTGCCGCCCAACAGCCAGTGCAGTGCATGTTGCAAGCAGAAGTGGGATCCATCAGGATGATCCAAGGGATATTGCACTGATGTTTGTCGGCCATCTCATGCGCCGTGCGATATCCCCGGAAGCCTCCCTCATAGCCCGCATTCAGAATGAACGTGGAGAGCATATGAGGATCGCTGTCCTTGATGATCCGGTCTACATAGTGCGCCCACTTACTGTCCTGATTGGCGGCAATCTGCCGCAGCATAGCAAAGCTTTCGTCTTGCCATACGCCTTTCATGATTTTTTCCACACTGCCAATCAGATCGTTTGCCGCTTCCGAAGCACCCTTTGTCTGGCTCTTCGCAATGAATTTATCCAGTACAATCTTGAATGCTTTTCGTTCTGCCGCATGTACAATTTTGTTCTGCATAACAATAACCTCCATTTTTAATATTATAATTTTGTAATTATGATGTCATAGAAATTAAGAGAAAATCTATTTGATCCGGGTCACGGTATGATATCACCCTTCCACTGCTGCCGCTATTTCCCCTTATCAATTCTAAGATCTCTAAAAAATCGTAAACTTCATCAAAAGATATTTATAAATCACCTTAAAAACAAAAGCTTTCCCAGCTTCTAGTTTACCAAGAATCCTATTAATCAAACAGTTCGGGCATCCTTTTCTTGCTAATTTGCTCTTCTTCACGGGCAAGATCAGCAGAACTTGTCAGTATCAATTTATTTCTCAGTAGCATTTTGCACTTTCGTCATTTCCTTTACTATTCAACCATCTTATCATAGGACACAAGTGTCACATTCCCCATCTCTTCCGCCTGATCCATACAGCCTTTTGTAAACCCAATTTTAGCGAAAAGATAGAAATGCTTTTTCTTATAATGAAACAGCTCACTGCGCTTTACCAGGGTTTCCAGGACACCGAAGCCAACCTTTTCATTCGTCCACTTGCACTCGGCAAACAGGGCAGAATCTTTATCCGTGCCCATAATGTCGATTTCTTCCTGCGTTTTGGTCTTCGGATTCGTTCCCCACCAGCGGCCAAGATCGCTGAAATTCACAGCAC
>CAJUEB010000237.1 GCA_910585135.1 uncultured Eubacteriales bacterium | reverse complement strand
AGGAGGAAAAAAACCAAGAGGTTTTCCTGATCCTTGAGGAAAAGCTGCTGATCAATACAGTTGGAAGGATTATGGGGGTTCAATCCAATAAACTCGATACGATGCTGACCCATGCCGCCAGGTTGACGGCACGCCAGTTTGTCGGACGCGTCATGAAGCAGTTCCCGGAATTGGAAGCATATGAATTAAAAGAAGAAAATATTCTTTCTTATGAACAGTTCAAGGAGACGTTTGATAAGGAACATGAAAATCTGAAAATCAGCCTGTTACTCGACACAGGCGCGGGATATTTTTCTTATTGTGTGATTGCACCACAAGTGGCACAGGATGATATTGCCCCGGCGATCGGTGTGGAAAACGCCATGGCCGAGGTTGAAAAATATTTGTTGGAACGCGAAGCAGAGGAAGAAGAGGCACAGAAAAAGCCTAAAATCCTTATTGTGGATGATTCGATGACAGTGCGGGAGAGCATGAAGCAGCTTTTGCATGAAGATTACGAGATTGCGCTGGCTGATTCTGGAATCGCCGCAATCCGGGCGATTACCCTGGATGAGCCGGATCTGGTTTTGATGGATTATGAAATGCCGGTCTGCGATGGAAAACAGACGCTGGAAATGCTTCGGTCGGATGAAGCGTTTGCGGATACTCCTGTCATTTTCCTGACCGGAAGACGGGAGACGCAGAGCATGATAGAAGTAATGCCGTTAAAGCCAGAGGGATATCTATTGAAGAGCTTGAAGCCGGAAGACATTAAAAAGGAAATAGACGCTTTCTTTGCTAAGAAAAGTGCTTGATGGTTTGCAATGAAGAAATCCGCTTCCCTTTTGAACAGGGAGCGGGTTTTTAGTTTACAAGAAAATATGATTTTGTTTTTTCGTCGTATGTCTTTACCGTCGGAAGCCTATAGCCCGCTTTTTTTTGCAAAATAGTAGATGGCAGCGATATACAGGATGAACATATCGCGGAAAATACGGATGTCGAGAGATGTTTTTTTCTTTAGTTTGCTTATCTTATACTGGATGGTATTTTTGTGCTGATAATTATGCTCGGCAATTTTCATGAGAGAACCGTTAAATTCGAAATAACAGATGATGAAGCTGCAAAAATCATCGATTTCACTTTCCGTGCAGTTTTTGAATATGCTGCTTCCGATCAGTTCTTTGGTGGAAGCCGGTATCTGGTCGATGACGATATCCAGGTTCGCCATATTGAATTGATAGATACCGGGTGTGTCAAAAGGTGTATGGCTGCTCAGAATCAGCGCCTCATTGTATGATTTGCTGATTTCGCGGTAGTCGTTCCTGTCGTTTCCGATATGGCATATGATAGAGACCTTGTAGATTCGCTCCATATTATTTTTCAGTTCGAACATGACGTTAGCAAATTTATTGCATGTCAGGTTGGAAATGGCGATATAGGAATTGTTTTGTTCTGTGCATAATATATGGCGAGAATCGAAATATTTTGTAATAAAATCATTGATATTTTCTTTAAAGATAATATCGTTGTCATCGGAAAAAGCAGCCGGTTCGTATGCAAGGCTGAATATGGCGACGGAAAAAGGTCCTTCTGGGCGAAGCCTGCTTTGAATGATGTAGGTTTCGATATCGTCTGTATATATGTTGAAATTCCCGGAGATCAGATCGTTTATGAGAAGCATATTGGAGTTGTTCTTTGTCGCGTTTTGTAAATGCTTGATATGAGAATGAATCAAAAGTTCGGTCATTTTCTTCACGATGTTACCGTACTTGATCGCATCGTTTGGGTCGCCTGTGATGCCAATGATGGCGATTCGCCTGTTATTTATGGTGATCGGAAGATTGATGCCCTTTTTGCAGCCTTCGTATTCATGATCCCTATAAATAATGAGCTGATCCAGGTTGCTTGAAGCGAGTTTCATTGCTCCGGCATGTAGCTGCCCTTCTCTGTTTCTATCCGTGCTGGCGATGATTATGCCGTCATTGCCGATAAAATTTATGTCAAAATTGATGATTGGTTGAAGCTCTTTGATGATGCTGACGGCCATTTCCCGATTGACTAGCATGAGAAACCTCCCAATATTATTTGTTATATATACTATAGTATACTATATTTTATTGGCTTATAAAACATATACTTTTAAAAAATACTGGTGTATATTTATAAGTAAGAAAGAAATCGATTGCACAACGGAATCTATTATGGGTAATTTTAGGAGGAAAAAGTTATGGCAGCAAGATCATGTTCGTCTTTTGTTGTGATGGGATCGGAAACAAAATCAGGCGATATCATTTATGCGAAAAATAGCGACAGGCCGTTTAACGAAGCACAGCCGCTGATCTATTATCCTGCAAAGGATCATCCAGAAGGCTCTTTTACTGACTGTTCATTTATAAAAATTCCGCAGGTAAAGCATACATATGCTTGTATTGGTTCAAAGCCGCATTTTTTCTGGGGCTTTGAGCATGGAATCAATGAATTTGGCCTGATGATCGGAAACGAGCAGGTATCGGGACGTGAGATCCCTGAAAGAAGATGGGGCCTCATCGGCATGGATATTCTCAGGCTGGCCCTGGAAAGGGCGCGCACTGCCGGGGAGGCAATAGAGGTCATTGACGGATTGCTTTCCACCATTGGCACGGGCGGGGCGCCGGGACACAGGATCGCGCCTTTCAACAGCAACTTTATCATTTCAGATCCCCATGAGTCCTATATGTTCGAGTCGCATCAGAGGAAATGGGTCGCAAAGAAGGTAGACCGGTATGGTTATCTTGCCAACTGCTATTCGATTCAAGAGGATTACGACCTGATCGCTGACGGGACGGTCGAGGAGGCCTGTGAAAAGGGCTGGTGGCATCCTGAGGTCGCTTTCAATCCAGCAAAAGCCTGGACGGTAGATGAATTGATGTACGAT
>CAJUEB010000236.1 GCA_910585135.1 uncultured Eubacteriales bacterium | reverse complement strand
ATGCCCCGTTCCCCTGCTGGTATTATGGTTCAAAAGCTTTGCGATCGGGTTTTGCAGCGGACTTGTATATCTCAATGCGGCAGAAAACGCCTTCCTGATTTCCCTGCTGAAAATATTTCCCCAAAACCTGTTTTTGATCCCCGCTTTCATTACGCTCGCTACGCTCACCTTTTCCTACTCTTACGAAAAGATGACAAAAAAAAACAGGTCTTACCGTCAGCAGCAAGGCCTGCAAAGAGCTTTATTCATTTCATGCATGGTAATCGTGATCGGCTGTCTTATCGAAGCGTTATGCCACTTAATTGCTCTTTCGCCATAAGCAGTGCGGCAATCGTCTTCACATCCATCAGCTCCCCGGACGCCGCCATCCGATAAACCTCGCTAAACGGGTATTCCTCCACCTCCAGCGCTTCATCCTCGTCGAGTTCCTGCTCTCCCGGCACAAGGCCCGTCATCGCATAGATGTTGATCACTTCCTCGGAATACGCAACGCTGGTGTTCACCTTTCCCAGAAAAACGATATTTTCCGCCGTATACCCGGTCTCTTCTTTCAACTCCCTTGCCGCCACCTTCGCCGGATCTGTTTCCCCTTTATCGATTTTCCCGGCGGGAAGCTCTAACACCGCCCTGCCGCATGCATACCGAAACTGCTTTACCATGACGATATTTCCTTCCTTCGTGATGGCAACCATGGCGACAGCCCCATTATGCTCGATGATTTCCCGGAAGGCTTCCCCCTTGACCGCCGTCACCTTATCGCGCCTCACATTTAAAATCGCGCCCTCATATATCTTTTCGCTGCTTATTCTTTTCTCTTCAAAAATCATGTTTCACCCTGCGCGTCCACCCGCCAAAGGTTTTCCGCGTCTTCCTTTCTCTTTTTATGTATATATACTTGCTTAATACGCAATCCGCAAAGCTTCCGAGCCACAAGTCCTAGCGCTCTGCCTGCGGCGTTCTCTGTCCAAAAGCCATCCGCCGAAATGCTCCGCGATGCTGCTTTTCCCACAAAATCCAATCTTTCCAAGTCGCGCCTCTTCCTGCTCGCCTCGTGCCTGCGGCGTTTTCCGTCCGTGTGCCGCCCGCGTATCCTGCCGCTCCTCTATTTGTTGATCGTCCCTAAAAACAGCGTGCCTTTTGCATTGCCATCCATATAATCCCGTATGATATCCGTTTTAGAACCGTTCAGAAGCAGCATCGGGATTCCGAATTTATTGACCTTTGCCGCCGCCCCGATCTTCGTCTCGATCCCTCCCGTGCCGAAGGTGCTTTTTTCTCCGATCGCAATCGTCGCTTCCAGCTTTTCTGCGTTTTCTACCAGCTCTATGAGCTTTGCATCTTGATGCGCCTTGGGATCTTTATCGAACACACCGTCTATATCGCTCAATACGATCATCAGGTCGGCGTTCCACAAAGCCGTAGCCAGGGCGGCCAGCGTGTCGTTATCACCGATTTTGATTTCATCTACGCTGACGCTGTCATTTTCATTGATGACCGGAACGACGCCTTCATCAATCAATGTGAACAAGGCGTTGCGGATATTGAGCGTCCTGTGATGGTCGTCGAAGTCATCCTGCGTCAGCAAGATCTGCGCCACGTGCAGGCCGTAATCCATGAAATATTCCTTATATGCCATCATCAGCTCCACCTGGCCGATGGCGCAAAGCGCCTGTTTATAATTGATATCGCCCCGCCTGCTCCATTTGTTGATCGCGCCTACGCCGCAGATCCCCGCACCTGAAGATACCACGATGATCTGTTTTCCCATCTCAATCAGGGCGCTTGCCTGCTCAACAATGTTGTGCATGACCGATTTATTGACTGCACCGTGTTCATCGGAAAGCACATTGCTTCCTACTTTGATGACGATTTTCTTACTCTCCTTGATTGTCTGCGCTAGCTGTTCCATTTGATTGCCTCCTGTTTGCTTTTCAAATTATACAACATTGCAAAAAAGAAAGCAAATATCAATACGGGAAAATGCCAATACAGGGAAGCCTGTGATACAGGGGAATTGGCAGGCAAGGGAACGGCAAGACGGAAAATAGGGGGATTAAATTGTTTCAAAGCGGAACGTTTCAAGCCATTGCTGTGGTCTTTCCATTTCTCTAAAAATGCGCTGGATAGGCGGCAGTTTTCCCGGCAAATATCCGCAAAACCGAGCAGCGGAGCTTTTTCCCATGCATTTCCTATCAAAAATACGTACGGCAGAAGCGCAAAGTCCTCATAAAAAAAGAACCTGCACAAATGCCATAAACCCCGATGGCATTCTGCGCCGGTTCTCCATCTATCCGAATTATCTCGGCTCTACGATCAGTTTGATCGCCGTACGCTCTTCCCCTTCAATTTCGATGTCGGTAAATGCCGGTACGGAAACCAGGTCGATTCCTCCCGGGGCTACAAACCCTCTTGCGATTGCTATGGCTTTCACCGCTTGATTCAACGCGCCTGCACCGATTGCCTGTATTTCTGCGCCTCCCTTTTCCCGCAAAACTCCGGCAAGTGCGCCTGCTACTGAGTTAGGATTTGACTTAGCTGATACTTTTAAAACTTCCATTTTTGATTCCTCCATAAGTAATTACAATATTTTGTTGTTGCTTTGGGTTTCCCCTTTTCTTAAAACAATTATATATTTGGCAAATTGATTTTTATATCCCATTCGCTCGACAAAATAATCCATCAGCTTACAGAAAGGAATCCGACTAAAAAAAATTCGACTTTTATTTTCTTTTTCTTACAAATAGCTTGCATTTTATTCAAATTTTCCTTATAATTATAACGTGGTTATCCCCCTGATAACCTCATTAATCTCTAATCCCAATACCCCTTTTAACAAAAGAGACCTTTTCGGTCTCTTTTGTTTTGCTTTTTTTCGCAAACTTTCATTTTTATATTTTTCCATTTCAAACGAACCCCTGCCG
>CAJUEB010000235.1 GCA_910585135.1 uncultured Eubacteriales bacterium | reverse complement strand
TGGTATAATGGGCATAAGGAGAATTAGGAAAATGGATATCGGTGAACGAATCATAAAACATAGAAAGAAAAATGGCTGGTCACAAGAAGAATTAGCGGAACGGCTGGGCGTATCCAGGCAGTCCGTCTCCAAGTGGGAAAGCGGGACAAGCGTGCCTGATATCAACAGGATACTGGAAATGTCGGAGCTTTTCGAGGTAACGACAGACTATCTGTTAAAAGGAGATTTTGATGCTAGGATAAATACGTTAGAAACAGAAGGAAAGGAAAAATCTGATTTTCAAACGGCAGAAGCACAAGGATCGTCCGTTTCTTGGGAAGCAGGAGCGCAAGATCCGTCTATTTCCCAAAAAACGGAAAGGCAAGATCCTGCCATTTTCTGGCAAATGACGGATGGCGGGACAACGGACGGTGGGACGATTGGTAGCGCAGATGAGAAGAGGGAAGAGGTCGGATTTACGGCGGGCAAGCAGATGGCAGCGGAGGAAATCAACCGTTTTATGGAAATGACCGCTGAATTTGGCAGGAAGGTTTCTTTGGGAGTGATGCTCTGCATCCTTTCCCCGGCGATCCTCATCGGTGCTTGCGGATTTACCGGGAAGGAAGGCGGCGAGATCTTATCGGAGCGGGTAGCGGTGCTGTTTGGATTATTGTGTCTGTTCATTATGGTAGCAAGTGCGGTGATGCTATTTATCAAGGGCAGCATTATGATAAAGCAGTATGAGTATGTGAAAAACGGGGAATTTTTTCTGGATGCGGCAAGCGTGAAGGTGATCGAAGGCGTCCTCGCTGATTTCGCGCCGCAATTCAGCAACGGTATCGCCAAAGGCGTGGCGCTTTGCATCTTAAGTCCTGTTCCGCTGATTGTAACTAGTTTGATCGGGTTTTCCCAGCCGTTGGTGGTGCTGATGGTGCCGGTGCTGCTTTTGATGGTGGCTGTAGGGGTCAGCCTTTTTATCCGGCTGGGGATCATGAAGGAAGGCTTCTTGCAGCTTTTAAAGCGAAACGAATACGATGTGACCTATCAGGAAAATGTGAAAAGGGAAGAAAAGCTCGGCAGCATTTATTGGCCGGCTGTGACAGCGATTTATCTCCTTTGGAGTTTTCTGAGCAATGACTGGCATATTTCATGGATCATTTGGCCTGTTGCGGGGTGTATCTTCGCGGCGGTATCAAATGCCTTGAAAAATAAGGGAAATGGGGATTTTAGATGATTTTGGCTTGATTCGTTTCTTTGAATTGGCTGATTTCTCCGTTAAAGAAATCATACGTGCGTATTTTAAAAGGACAGATAAATTTTAGGAGGCTTATGGTTCTTTGTCGTTCAAACAGCTCCTGGATTTATCTGTCCTTTTCTTTTCATTTGTGTTCGCCTGTTGTTTATTGCATTTCCCTGATGAGGTTGACCATTTCGATCGCTCCGGCAGCGCAGTCAGAGCCTTTGTTTCCGGCCTTCGTTCCGGCGCGTTCGATTGCCTGTTCGATATTTTCTGTCGTTAAGATGCCGAACATGACAGGAATACCGCTTGCCATGGAAGTTTGGGCGATGCCTTTTGAAACCTCGCTGCATACATAATCGTAATGAGTCGTGCTTCCCCTGATCACAGCACCCAGGCAGATCACCGCATCGTAGTTGCCGCTGTTTGCCATCTTGGAAGCGATCAGTGGGATTTCAAATGCACCCGGTACCCATGCGACATGGATATCATCTTCTTCTACATCGTGGCGTTTTAAGGTGTCCAGCGCACCTGACAAAAGCTTTGATGTGATGAATTCATTGAAACGGGCGGCAACGATGCCGATTCTTATTTTTTCTGATACTAATTTTCCTTCAAATACTTTCATTTTTTTCCCTTTCATTTTTGATTTTTTGTTTTGCTAGTTTTTTTCTTTGCCTGCTTTGTCAGTTTTTTTGATTCTGTTCAGGTCTGCCAAGCGGAACGCCTTTTGGCAGCGCAGGCGTATGGTAAAATGTTTGTGCCGAGATATGCCTCAATCAATAATCGAGAATGTGTCCCATGCGTTTTTGTTTGGTTTTCAGATAGAAAAGATCGTTTTCGGTCGCTTCCATCTGGATCGGCACGCGTTCGACGATTTCCATGCCGTAATCGGCAAGCTGGTAAACCTTATCCGGGTTATTGGTCAAAAGACGCAGCTCGTGCGCTCCTAAATCTCTCAAAATTTGCGCCCCGATAAAGTATTCCCGCAGATCTCCCGGAAAACCGAGTGCCAGATTGGCATCCAGCGTGTCCATGCCCTTGTCTTGCAGTTCATAAGCCTTGAGCTTATTGATCAGTCCAATGCCACGGCCTTCCTGGCGCATATAGAGGACGATGCCGCGGCCTTCTTTTTCCACCTGCATCATGGCGGAAGCAAGCTGCTGCCCGCAGTCGCAGCGCAGCGAGCCAAACGCATCTCCTGTGAGGCATTCAGAATGAACCCGGCATAACAGGTTCTTTCCGTCGCCGATTTCCCCTTTAACGAGTGCAACATGGTGTTCGCCATTGAGTTTGTTGACATATCCATAAGCCTTGAAGTGGCCGTACCTGGTCGGCATATCGACGATGGCTTCACATTCTACCAGATTGTCTTTTTTCTTGCGGTAGTCTTGCAGCGCTTTGATCGTGATCAGTTTCAATCCGTATTCTTTTGCCAATTCGATCAGCTCAGGCGTGCGCATCATCGTGCCGTCATCCCGCATGATTTCACAGCAAAGTCCGCATTCTTTCAAGCCTGCAAGCCGCATCAAGTCCACGGTGGCTTCCGTATGCCCATTTCGTTCCAAAACCCCGTTTTCCTTGGACATGAGCGGGAACATATGGCCGGGACGCCTGAAATCCTCGGGCTTTACATTGTCGCTGACACAGGCTCTTGCCGTGATGCCGCGTTCAGCAGCCGAAATGCCGGTCGTGGTATCCACCTGGTCGATGG
>CAJUEB010000234.1 GCA_910585135.1 uncultured Eubacteriales bacterium | reverse complement strand
AACTGGGCGCTCTGCGATGTTTTTTGCGCCGGGTTGAAGGAAGTAAAGAAATATCCAGACGAAACCTATGAATTTTTGCAGAAATACCTTGCTTCTGATGCGGAGTATGATATCCGCTTCGGCGTGGTGATGCTGCTTGATTATTATGTGCGGGAGGATTATTTGGAACGCATTTTCCAAATCACAGAAGGAATCACCCATGAGGGCTATTATGTGAAGATGGCTGTGGCGTGGCTGCTTTCGGTCTGCTTCGTGAAGTTTTATGATGAAACGAAGGCGTTCATGCAAAACTGTACGCTGGATGCTTTTACATATAATAAGGCGTTGCAAAAGGCGCGGGAGAGCTTTCGGCTCACGCCTTGCCAGAAGGAGGAATTACAGCGGATGAAGACAAGTAAAAAAGCTTGACAATGCAGAACCTGTATTGTATACTGACAAAGCGTCAAGTGTTTTTACTTGTCAAAGGATGATGGCATGAGAATAGATGACATTACACAGGCAAGCCTGCTTTACGATTTTTATGGGCAGCTTCTTCCGAAAAGGCAACGGGAAGTGATCGCACTTTATCATGAAGAAAACCTTACGCTTTCGGAAATCGCCGGAGAATTTCAGATCAGCAGGCAGGGCGTTCATGATGCGCTCAAGAATGCCGAAAAAGCGCTGGCTGAATACGAATCGAAGCTGGGGCTTGTGGCGAAATTTGAAAAAAGCCGGGAAGCGATCGGTGAGATCGATGAAATCATAGATGGTGTTATCGCGCGGCTGCAAAGCGGCGGCAGCTTCACGGCGGAAGCGGCTGACAAAGCAATGGGAATTTGCGGTGAAGCGGCGGAATCCGCTAACCAAACCGGAACGCCTGATAAAGCGGCTGGCAAGCCTGCATCAGAGACGGTGGATTCATTGCATCCGGCTGCAAAACCCGGTGCAGGGGTATCGCCTGCGCCGCTTTCGGATTCGAAGGCTGCCGCTGTGCGTTCCGATCCGGCCGCTCAAGGTGCGACGATCACATCCAGCAGTTCTGTAGCGGCTCAAGACCTTACGGCTGATCCCGTTCGAGACAAGTCCGTCCATCAAAGCATCGCGCTCCCAGACACGCTAAAGACCGTCATCAGAGAACTAAAACAAGTGAAAGAGATTATAGATAATTTGGAGGAATAATCCTATGGCATTTGAGGGATTATCAGAAAAACTGCAAGGCGTATTTCAAGGCCTCAAAGGCAAAGGAAGCCTGACGGAAACCGATATCAACGCCGCCATGCGTGAAGTCAAGCTGGCTCTTTTGGAAGCGGATGTCAACTTCAAGGTCGTGAAGGAATTCGTAGCGAGCGTCAAGGAGAAATCCCTGGGCGAAGAAGTCATGGCCAGCCTGACGCCGGGACAGCAGGTGATCAAAATCGTAAACGAAGAGCTGACCGAGCTGATGGGCGGCGCGGGAAGCAAGCTGACCTATTCCCCGAAAGGCTTTACCGTTTACATGATGGTTGGCCTTCAGGGTACAGGAAAAACGACGACCTGCGGAAAGCTTGCAAACTACCTGAAGAAAAACGGAAAAAACCCGATGCTCTGCGCATGCGACATTTACAGGCCTGCGGCGATCGACCAGTTAGAGGTTGTCGGTAAGGCTGTGGATACGCCGGTATTCACCATGCGGGATTGTAAAAAGCCGGAAAAGATCGCACTGGCGGCGATGAAGGAAGCCGAGCGCAAAGGCTGCAATGTGCTGATCGTCGATACGGCCGGGCGTCTTCAAATCGATGAAGAACTGATGGAGGAACTCGTTACCCTCAAATCAGCGGTCAAGCCGCACGAGATCCTTTTGGTGGTGGATGCACTGACCGGGCAGGATGCTGTAAATGCAGCGGAAGGCTTTCATGAGAAGCTCGGCATAGACGGCATCATCATGACCAAGATGGACGGTGATTCGAGAGGCGGCGCAGCGCTTTCCACAAAAAAAGTGACGGGAAGGCCAATTAAATTTGTCGGCATGGGTGAAAAGTTCGATGCTTTAGAGCCGTTTCATCCGGAACGGATGGCGAGCAGGATTTTAGGCATGGGGGACATGCTGACCCTGATCGAGAAAGCGCAGGAGGACTACGACGAGAAAAAAGCCATCGAGCTGGAACGGAAAATACGCAAGAGCAGCTTTACGCTGGAGGATTTTCTGGAACAGATGGGACAAATCAAAAAAATGGGCGGCATTGGCAAGGTGCTGGACATGATGCCGGGCATGGGCGCAAACAATAAAGCGATGAAGAACATGGATATGCAAAAGAGCGAAAAAGAATTCGCCCAGATGGAGGCGATCATCCAGTCCATGACGAGAAAGGAGCGGGAAAACCCCTCCATACTCAATGCCAGCAGAAGACGGCGGATCTCCGCCGGGTCGGGGCAGCCCGTTTCGAAAATCAACCAGCTCGTGAAACGCTATGAAGAGTCGAGAAAGATGATGAAGCGCTTCATGGGCAAGGGCGGCAAAATGAATCGAATGTTCCGGGGATTTTAACATCCCTGTACAGGATAAACAATAATTAAATTATGATATTTTTTAGGAGGAAACAAAAGAATGGTTAAGATTAGACTGAAGAGAATGGGAGCGCATAAGAAACCTTTTTACCGTGTGGTAGTTGCCGATGTAAGGTCGCCGCGAGACGGCAAGTTCATCGAGGAAATCGGATATTACAATCCGCTGACCGATCCTGTGGACATCAAGATCGATGAAGAAAGAGCGAAAAAATGGTTAGGAGACGGCGCGCAGCCAACTGATACAGTAAAGAAGCTGTTCAAAAAAAGCGGTATCTTATAGAAAGTGGTGAAACCAATGGTAGAGTTAGTTCGTGCAATTACAGAGTCGCTGGTTGAACATCCGGAGGCAGTTGAAGTTTCGGAGTCGCAGTCAAATGGCACTACGGTGATCCAACTGAAAGTAGCACCGGAAGACATGGGAAAGGTGATAGGCAAACAGGGCAGGATCG
>CAJUEB010000233.1 GCA_910585135.1 uncultured Eubacteriales bacterium | reverse complement strand
ATGCTTATAATTTGCTTTCTTATATCTATGAAAACGAAAACCCTATCAAATCTCATGACCATATTGATGGCACCGATGGGGATGTTATGAGTCAGGAAATTCAATGGGATTTGCAGTATGAGGATTCTTTGATCCAGCCTGTCAGAGCGGTCATTGATGTTAATATGGGTGAATACGCATCCGGGAATAGATAAAAATTCATTTTTATAAGATTTATGGAGTGTTATTTTGACGCTAAATCGCTTTATAACACCTTAGTAATTATTCGTTTATGGAATTGAATAAATTGGAAGTTTAGGAGGTACATAACCATGAGGCGTATGATTGGATATTGCGGTCTGGACTGCGAAAAATGCGATGCGTACCTAGCAACCATCCATGATGATCAAGCGTTGCGTGAGAAAACTGCAAAGTTATGGGCTGCGTTAAACAACGCTCCCATTTTGCCAGAGCATATCAACTGCGAAGGCTGTCGTGTCGATGGGATTAAAACTATATACTGCGATAATCTTTGCAGCGTTCGTCAGTGTGCATTGAAAAAAGGCGTAACAACATGTGGCGATTGCCCAGATTTAAAAAAATGTCAGACTGTTGGCGTAATTCTTTCAAACAATCCCGACGCTCTGAAAAACCTGGAAGAATAAACGATATAGTTGACAACTTCCTGTTTATGGAATTTGATAAACCGGAAGTTATCTCATTCCAAGCATCATCCCCAGCACATATGGTATGAGCCAAATCGTCCAAACAGTTACACTAAAGCGATGGAATTTTCTGCTGGCTGCTACATCCTTTTTCACCAAAACGACTGTGGCCCATACAGCGTGTATAACCATAAGCAGGATTGCAAGTGCACCTGTTATGCTGTGTGCTGATATTGTTCCTGAAAATAAAGAAAATCCTGCAATTTTTCCCATTAGTGTTGTGCCTGTCGTATCCATGATAAGGCCAAGCCAAAAGAAAACCAAGTGAAATACCTTTAGTTCACCTGTCATATGCTCTGACCACACGCCAATCGAATAGAAAATTAGTGCTATTGTTATTGTTATTACTGCACTAATTAAAATTACGCTCATTTTTTATCCTCCAACTCTATCGTTATAATCCTTACGGATATATGCAAAAAGCACTCGACCTTATCCTGCCAGGAAATTCAGCCGTGGAAACGAGAAGCAATCATGCCATCATTTTTTAATTTTGAAACGTGATGGAATCGCTGCCCATAACTTCATTGGTACTTTTATCGTACAGCGTAAAGGTCAGCTTGCCTTCCTTGCCGAACAGCGGGATCGGGTACTGGAAACGCGCCGTTATCTTAGATCCGTCCTGCCATCTTGAGTCAAGGCCGTATATCTGTTTGCTCCCGTTTGGCCAAGCGATTTCATAATATAGCTCAACGCTTTCATTCGGTTCGCCGCCACTGATCAGCGCATGAAAATATACGGTGTCTTTGCGGCTTGCCGTATCGATATCCGTGCTGTAGTCTGTTTCCGATGTGTTTGCGAGGATTTTCACGTGCCACGCATAATAAGCGTCATATATTTCCTGAATGCCTGGATATTTGAGCGTCATCAGTTCAGCCATATATTGTTCAACCTGGCTGGTTCTGTCCGCCTGGAAAGCTTTCACATAAGCGAATTTCGCAGCGTTGATTTTTTCCTGCAATTCGTCGCTGTCACCCATTTCAACTACGGATATATAAGTTTTCAGGGCATTCTCGTATTCGCCGCTTTCATATTGCCGATCGCCGATAGCAATGTAACAGTTTCGGATCTTCTCATTGATTTTCTTGCTTTTCTTTAATTTCAAGGCTTTTTGATAGGTCTTGATGGCTTTTTCATATTTTCCATTGGCGTATTGGTCGTCTCCCATGGAAATATAACATTGCCATATTTTTTCCTGGGAGTCTTTATAATCGGTAAGCGATTCGTATTTTTCAATGGCCTTTTGGTATTTTCCGGCAGCTTGCAGTTCCTGCGCTTCTTCGTATTTCATGGCAGGTGCGGCCATGTGGATATAGATCATGTAGCCACAGATCGCAATCAGAATCAGGCATATTGCGATGGCGGCGATGATGATCGTACGTTTTTTCTTAGAGGGCTTCCCGGAATTCGCTGCTTCGGCAACATTAATTTCCGTGAATTTGATCTTTGCGGGCGTTTTTTTTGCCGCATTGGTCTGCTGCGGTCTGGTGTTCGCAGGCAAAGCTGCGGTATCGCTTCGTCCGGATTCGAAGCCTGTGCCTGCAGGAGATGTTCTGTTCTCCGTTCGTTTTGAATTTTTGGGAAGCGGTTGGTCTGTTTGTTGTTCTGTGCCGTTGCTTTCGCTATTGGCATGAGTGGAGCCGGACGGTTCTGTAGATGTCTGCGCATCATCACTTTCCGTTTGTTTCGTGCCGCCTTCAGTCTGTTTGCCGTTGGGATTGAGCAGTGCCGTGGCAGTTTGTGTGCCGTAGGCGGATTTGCCGCTGTTTTGTTGGGTATTTTGCGCATTGCTTTGCCCGGAGCCGGTCGTATTTGCTTCGTCTTGTAACGTTTCATTTGAGGTGGTTTGTGCGGCAGAATTCGGCTCATCCCGTGTTAGCTTTATGCCGATTTGCCCGGTTCTGGTTTTCCGAATCGCAGAGGGCTGCGCATGGAGGGATTCGCTCCTTTGCGCTTGCTGTGCATCGTTTGTAAAATCTTTCCCGTCTTGTGCATTGTCTTGTGCTGTTTGTTGAACCTCGCCATTTCCCGTCTGCTGCGTGTTTTCCTGCCGTTTGCTGCCCTGTGCTGTTTGCTGCGCATTTTCCTGCTGTTTGTTGCCCTGGGTAGCTTGCTGCAAATCGTCGTTTTTTGCTTCCCGTATATCCTCGTTTTCGATTGGCGCATGGAATGCAGGGGCAGGTTCGATCGGCGTCACGATTGTTAAATCTTCGCCGGATGCTTCCCGCTCCTTGCGCCTGTTTTCTTTTTCCAGATATTGTTGCTCTTCCTGGTCTACCTTTTTTTGCGCGCGCTTCACCTTTTTG
>CAJUEB010000232.1 GCA_910585135.1 uncultured Eubacteriales bacterium | reverse complement strand
GTTCTTACCTGCTTTCGTTCCTTTTCTTTTCCTCTCAATCCTACCATTAAATGCGGAGATTTACAAGTGAAAGGCTCTGCAAAGGGCAATTGCGGCTTTCAGCTTCTGCTCCATTTCCACAGTAACGGAGATGGAAATCTCCGAAGTCGTAATATGATAATACCTGACGTCATTTTCCGCCAGCACCTGGAAGACCTTGCTGGCTACGCCCGAATGGGTTGCCATGCCCACGCCTACCAGCGAAATCATTGCCAAATCGCCTTCCCTGCCAACCTGGATGTCCGCAAAGGCAGGCTTGCTTTCAAGCTCGGCCGCAAGCGCCTTGCCCTGTTCAATGCCGCAGCTAAAGGATACCGTGCATGTCCCGTCAGCCGCCATCTGCTGTGAAATCATATCGACGTTGATGTCCAGCTCCCCTAGGCTGCTAAAGCATTCTGCGACAGCCTTTCCGTCGGCCGGTACATTTCGCAGTGTGAATATCGATATCTCATCCTGAATGCCCATTCCCGTGATCGGCATATCTTCTACCAGAAGGTTTTCATTTATTATCATTTCTTTGCTCATTATATACGTTCCTTTACTTTTATCCCTTTCCAAAGATTTTCCCAAAAACAGCTTAACATTGTATTTTTTCGCCATTTCCACCGCTCTCGTCTCGATCTTATCGGCACCGAGATTGGTGACTTCCATCATTTCCTCATAAGTAATGGCTTTGATCGGTTTCGCCTGCGGATAGATATCCGGATCTACGGTATACATGCAGTCCGTCGTCGTGTAAAGCTCGCAATCCCAGCCGAGGTGCGCCGCGATTCCCACAGCGGTCATATCCGAACCGCCCCGGCCCAGAGTGGTCAGGTCTCCGTCCTCATTCAGTCCCTGGAAGCCTGCCACGACAGCGACCTTGCCGCTTCCAACGATTTCCTCAACCCGCTCGGTATTGATCTCCTTGATTTTCGCATTAGTATGGTATTTATTAGTCACAAATCCGCTCTGAAAACCCGTCATGGACTGCGCTTCAATTCCCAGGTTCTCCAGTGCGATCGCAAGAAGCGCTACCGTCTGCTGTTCCCCCGTCGCCAAAAGCACATCCAGCTCTCTTTTCGGAATGTGATCGCCTGCCTGTTTTGCCATGCCGATCAGCTTATCCGTCGTCTGCCCCATGGCGCTGGCGACTACGACCATCCCGTCATAGTCCTTCTTTATTTCGGCGATATGCTTTGCCACCGCCTGTATCTTTTCCATGGAGTCAAGACTTCTTCCGTTATATTTCTGTACGATATTAATGGGTATCTCCTCCTTATCCTTATTTATCATTATCATTTATACTTCAAGCCGGTACTGATCCTCATAGGTTTCCCGCCTGATGATCAATCTCGCCTGTCCGTCTTTCGCGAACACGACCGCCGGCCTTCCCAGCCTGTTATAATTGCTTGCCATCGAATATCCGTAAGCACCCGTCGAAAGCACCGCCAGAAGGTCTCCCGGTGCGGCCTTTGGAAGCTGCATGTCCGCAATCAGGATATCTCCCGATTCGCAGTTTTTCCCCGCAATGCAATACGTCTTTTCAGATGGCCTGTCGCATTTATTCGCAAGGACGCCCGTATACTCTGCGTCATAAAGGGCGTGCCGGATATTGTCACTCATGCCGCCGTCCACGAAAATATAATTTTTATCGCCGCTTTCCTTCATGTCGCCGATGGTATAGAGCGTACAGCCCGCTTCCCCCACCATCGCCCGGCCCGGCTCTGTAATGAGCTTGGAAAGATGCACGTCCTTTTCCGCAAGGCGTCGCTCGGTATGCGAAATCAGCGTTTTGCACATTTCACCCAGGGGCAGGGGAGCGTCCGCCTCCACGTACCTGATGCCAAAGCCACCGCCGATGGAAAGCTCCAGATTATCAAGGTCCTGCTCTCTTTTCATCTCAGCCAGAAAATCGATCATGGTATCAAGCGCCTTCGTAAACGATCCTGCGTCTACGATCTGCGAACCGATATGGCTGTGAAAGCCTGCGAACTTGACATATTTGCTCCGTGACAGTTTTTGGATCACAGCATCTATCTGCTGTCTGTTTTCTATATAAATGCCAAATTTTGAATCAGGCGCGGCAGTCATGATATACTCATGGGTATGCGCCGATATGCCGGGATTGATACGCAGCAGGGCTTTCGTTTGAAGCCGCTTGCGTTCTGCGATGTCGAAAAGCCGCGCACACTCCATCATATTATCCACGACGAAATATCCGATTCCCGCATCAAGCCCCATTTCGATTTCCTGGTCACTCTTGTTATTGCCATGAAAATATACTTTTTTCATGTCTGCGCCGATCCGCATCGCACAGTAAAGCTCCCCGCCGCTGACCACATCAAATCCCAGGCCTTCTGCCGCCAGCAGCCTGAAAAGAGCTGCACAGGAAAAAGCCTTGGATGCATAGACCACTTCCGTATCAAACTGCTTTGAACGGAAATTTGCCATTGCCGCAGCCGCCTGCTTTCGTATTTTGTTTTCGTCGTAAACGTAAAGGGGAGTTCCGTACTGATCTGCCAGCGCCCGGCTGCTCACCCCTCCGATCTGCAAAGTTTCCATCTTCCTGCCTTCCTTGTCCGTCTTTTTCACAGATGATAGAGGTGACTTGCGGATATATAGCGGGATGTTCCCGCATAAACAGAAAAGCCAGTAAGGCTTCCTTACTGGCTTATGAACAAAATGAGTTTAAGTCATATAAGGATAGCACAACTGTCAAGCATTCGCTTGACAGACAGTCATATAGCTATTAACTATATGCCCACCAAGGATCCATGCCTGAAACCCCAGTTCGGCGGAGGATGCCTCCGGGTAAGTCACTGCCTGCCGGCTACTCATCCCATCTTCTGCTCCGCACCTCTATCATCTATCTTGTTTTCGATTAATTGTTGCCAGTATACTAGATAAGCTGACATAATGCAAGCATTTTTGTGAAAAATTATGAAAAAATCCCGCCCGTTACCAGCATCAGCAAATTATAATCATACAGCGTTCCAGCGAT
>CAJUEB010000231.1 GCA_910585135.1 uncultured Eubacteriales bacterium | reverse complement strand
GGATAAGATCAGCGAGCTGACTGGCAGAAGCTATAAGCCATTTGATTACGTCGGCGCACCTGATGCAGAGAACGTAATCGTGGCGATGGGATCTGCATGTGAAACCATTGAGGAAACGATGAACAAGATGGTTGCAGAAGGTCACAGGGTAGGCTTGATCAAGGTAAGGCTTTACAGGCCGTTCGTGAAGGAATACTTCATGGATGTCCTGCCAAGGACTGTTGAGCGGATTGCTGTTTTAGACAGGACGAAAGAACCGGGTGCGCTTGGCGAGCCGCTTTACCAGGACGTGAAGACGATGCTTTACGGGGAAAGAAATGCGCCTGAGGTTTATGGCGGACGGTACGGGCTTGGTTCGAAAGACCTGATGCCGGGAATGGTGCATGCGATTTATGATAACCTTTACCATAAGAAACCGAAGAACAATTTCACCATCGGGATAGAAGACGACGTGACCGGGCATTCCCTGCCGTATACGGAAGGTATCGCCAGAGAACCGGAAGGCACGATCAAGTGTAAGTTCTGGGGACTTGGCTCTGACGGTACGGTCGGTGCGAATAAGACGGCGATCAAGATCATCGGTGATAAGACGGATCTGTACGCACAAGGGTATTTTGCTTATGACTCCAAAAAATCAGGCGGCGTTACCATCTCCCACCTGCGGTTCGGTGAGCATCCGATCCAGTCTACATACCTGATCAACCAGGCGGATTTCGTGGCATGCCACAATCAGGCTTATATCAGGCAGTACGATATGCTGAAGGATCTGAAAAAGGGCGGCACGTTCCTGCTGAACTGCCTGTGGAATGATGAAGAGATCGGCGAAATGCTTCCGGCAAAGGTCAAGAGGGATCTGGCGAAGAAAAACATCAATTTCTATGTGATCGACGCCTGGAAGATCGCGGAAGGCATCGGTCTTGGCAGCAGGATCAATATGATCATGCAGGCGGCGTTCTTTAAACTGACGGATGTTATTCCGATCGACGATGCGGTTGAATACCTGAAAGAAGGGATCGACAAGGCATATAAGAAGAAAGGGCAGAATATCGTAGATATGAACTGCGCTGCCGTTGATCAGGGCATTACGGCAATCAGGAAGATTGAAGTGCCGGCAGAATGGGCTGAGGCAGAAGACCCGAAATGGAAGTTTGAGGATGTTCCTGAGTTTATCGAGGAAATCTTGATACCGATGAACAGCCAGGAGGGAGACGATCTCCCTGTCAGCGCATTTGACGGCATTGAGGACGGTACGTTCCCGTCGGGAACGGCTGCATACGAAAAACGAGGTGTTGGCGTTTATTTGCCGCAGTGGCAGCCTGATAAGTGTATTCAGTGTAATCAGTGTTCGTTCGTATGTCCGCATGCGGCGATCAGGCCGATGCTTTTGGATGAAACAGAAAAGGCAAATGCGCCGGAAGGCTTTGTAACGATCAAGGCCAGCGGAAAGGGCATGGAAGGATTGCAGTACAGAATGCAGCTTTCGGCGCTCGACTGCCTGGGCTGCGGAAATTGTGCGGATATCTGTCCGGCGAAGGAGTCTGCGCTCGTGATGAAACCTTATGCAGAGGTTGTCAATGAAAGTGAGAACTGGGAGTATGGGATCAATCTTCCACGAAAGACCGACCGGGCGGATGTGACGACGGTGAAGGGCAGCCAGTTTGCGAAACCGTATATCGAATTTTCCGGCGCTTGTGCAGGATGCGGGGAAACGCCATATATCAAGCTGGCGACGCAGCTCTTTGGTGACAGGATGCTCATCGCTAACGCAACGGGTTGTTCCTCAATTTGGGGCGCATCAGCACCATCTATGCCATATTGCAAAGATGAAGATGGCAGAGGTCCGGCATGGGCAAATTCGCTGTTTGAAGACAATGCGGAGTACGGTTATGGTATGCTGCTGGCTGCGAAGCAGATGCGTGAGAAGATCGAGCATAATATGAAGGCACTTCTCGAGCTTGATGTTGACGAGAGCCTGAAAGAGGCCATGGAAGAATGGCTGGAATATAAAAATGACGGCAAGGAGAGCAGGGCGAAGAGCGATAAGGTCGTAGCGGCGATCCAAGAGCTGAAGACGACTGATGCGGTAGTCAATATGCTTTGTGACAGGATCATGGAGCTGAAGGATTATCTCGTTAAGAAATCGATTTGGGCGCTCGGTGGAGACGGCTGGGCTTATGATATCGGTTACGGCGGTCTTGACCATGTATTGGCATCCGGGGAGAATATCAATATCCTGGTATTCGATACGGAGGTGTATTCCAATACAGGCGGCCAGGCTTCAAAGTCTACGCCTGCGGCAGCAATCGCGAAGTTCGCAGCATCCGGGAAGCGGATCAAGAAAAAGGATCTGGGCCTTATGGCGATGTCCTATGGTTATGTTTATGTAGCACAGGTAGGCATGGGCGCAGACAAGAACCAGCTCATGAAGGCTATGATCGAGGCGGAACGCTACGATGGTCCGTCGCTGATTATCGCTTATGCTCCTTGTATTAATCACGGACTGAAAAAAGGCATGGGCAAATCCCAGCAAAATATCAAGGACGCGGTGGAATCAGGTTATTGGCATCTGTACCGATACAATCCTGAACTGAAGGAAAAGGGCAAGAATCCGTTTACGCTGGATTCCAAAGAACCGACCGCAAGCTTCAGGGATTTCATCATGGATCAGATCAGGTATTCGTCGCTTGCAAAAGAATTCCCTGACATTGCAGATAAGCTGTTTGCAATGACAGAGGATGATGCCAAGGAGAAGTATAACAAGTACAAAGAACTGGCGGCAAGGGATACGGCGCTGCTGTAGCGCATGGAAATTGTCGGTGCGAAAAGCTGCACAGCTGCGTAAAAATATATTGGCGATGCGTGAAAATACGCGGATGCACAAATATGGGTTCGATCGAAAATAGAAAAAATAGCAGCCGGAAAACCGTAAGGGTTTCGGGCTGCTATTTTTGTTTCGCTCAGTGCCTCATGCGGTGCATGGCGACGTATGCTTGTCCCAGAGCAATCCCGCCGTCGTTAGGACTGACGGAGATATTAGAGTAGGGCTGGAATGCA
>CAJUEB010000230.1 GCA_910585135.1 uncultured Eubacteriales bacterium | reverse complement strand
GTCCGATATCGTGAATCCATTTCAATCAAATCGTAGATGAGCGGTTCTCTCAGGAGGTGCAGCCATGCGGTATAGGTTGCCTTGAGGAAAGACTCGCTTAGCGGCATTTTTTCGTCGATCAACGGACATCGATAGGGAAGGTCGCCGCTGTGATAGATCATGCAAAGGTTGCCGTTTTCGTCCAGGTGCGGTGCTAACGGAAACGTCCGGCACTGTAATGGACGATTTTTTCTATCGCAAAACGGGGCGGAGGTGCATTGCAGGAAATACACCTTGCCGTGCCAGCTTTCCGGAAATTCATAATCCTCAGCCATGTTAAAATTCCATGACAGCCAGCTTTCTTTTCTGGAAAACACTTTTTCCTCGCCGGGCAGAAGATATATTCCCATGTCTGGTTCTTGGCAGGTGCAGCAGGCGGCACCACATAATTTGCCGCAGTCGCCGCTTACTGGAGAAACTTTATCCAATAAGCGGTAAATGGCTTTAAATGTACGTTTTTTGATTGCAGTTTTCATAAAGTTATTATACAATATACACCGAATAATAGAAATAAAAAAATTTTTACATATATAATATTCATAATCAAAAAATCAGGAAGGATATGGATCATATGAAATTAGGAATCGATGTAGGCTCTACGACGGTTAAGCTCGTTTTGCTGGATGAGAACGACCGCATTACATACAGCAGATACGAGCGGCATATGTCGAATGTATTTGAAACCGTCGTGGCGCTGTTATGTAATTTATACGAGGAAGTAGGCGATATCCAGCTTCGGACTGTCATCACAGGTTCGGGCGGTCTTTCTCTTTCCAATGTGCTGCAAATTCCGTTTGAGCAGGAGGTTGTGACCTGTAGTGCGGCCGTAGAGACCTTGATTTCCGAGACGGATGTGGCGATCGAGCTGGGCGGGGAAGATGCGAAAATAACCTTTTATGGACAGACCATCGAGCAGAGAATGAACGGTACGTGCGCAGGCGGTACCGGTGCTTTTATTGACCAGATGGCAGTTCTTTTGAATACGGATGCCGCCGGCCTTAACGAGGCGGCGAAAAAGCATAGCATGATTTATCCGATCGCTGCCAGATGCGGTGTTTTTGCCAAGACGGATATCCAGCCGCTGATCAATGAAGGCGCTCCGATCGAAGATTTGGCAGCGTCTATTTTCCAGGCCGTTGTCAACCAGACGATCAGCGGACTTGCCTGCGGGCGTACGATCAAAGGCAAAGTGGCTTTTCTGGGAGGCCCGCTGTCCTTTTTGTCTGAACTGCGAAAACGGTTTATCGATACATTGGAGTTAAAAGAGGAGGATGTCATCTTTCCAGAGGACTCCCAGTATTTCGTTGCCATCGGTGCAGCCTTGAATGCCAAAAAGTATGATGAAATCAATTTCCAGGAAATCATCAGCCGCATTGAACATGCTGATTCATCCGCATTATCGGATACGAAACACGTAGCTCCGTTGTTTGCCGATGCCGACGATTATACGGCGTTTCGAAACAGGCATCTTGTGCATAAGATCAGGCGCAAGGACATTAAGAAGGCAAGGGGCAAGGTATTCCTCGGAATTGACGCAGGCTCTACGACGACGAAAGCTGCACTGATCGACGAAGAGAAGAATTTGCTATACTCTTATTATACAGGAAATGAAGGAAAACCCCTGGAAGCGACGATGAATATGCTAAAGGAGCTGTATTCCCTGCTGCCATCGAAGGCGTATATTGCTAACGTCACTGCGACGGGATACGGAGAAGGACTGATCAAAGCTGCCTTTAAAGCCGACCTGGGGGAAATAGAAACCATGGCGCATTACAAGGCTGCCGAGGAATTTCTGCCGGGGGTCGATTTTATCCTGGATATCGGCGGACAGGATATGAAATGTATGCGTATCCGGGATGGCGCGATTTATAATATCATGCTCAATGAAGCCTGCTCTTCCGGGTGTGGCTCTTTTATCGAAACCTATGCCAAGTCGGTCAATATGGACGTAGAGTCTTTTGCCCGGGAAGCTCTGTTTGCGAAATCACCCGTTGATTTGGGAACGCGGTGTACCGTTTTTATGAATTCCAAGGTAAAGCAGGCACAAAAGGAAGGAGCGACCATCGGTGACATTTCCGCCGGGCTTTCTTATTCTGTAATCAAGAATGCCCTTTACAAGGTAATTAAGCTGCGAAATCCTGAAGAAGCGGGAGAAAAAATCGTCGTACAGGGAGGGACGTTCCTTAATGACGCCGTACTGCGGGCAATCGAAAATATCATGGGCAAGGAAATCGTAAGGCCGGATATCGCAGGGCTGATGGGCGCTTACGGTGCAGCACTCATCGCAAGGGAGCATTATGTAGAGGATACGGTATCTTCTCTTATCGGTCCGGATGAAATTTTATCCTTCCATGTGAAAACCAGCCATATCAGATGTAAGGGTTGTGAAAACAATTGCCTGATGACGGTCAACCAATTCAATAATGGCATGAAATATTTTACAGGCAACCGATGCGAGAAGGGGGAAGGAAAAGCTTCCGATTCGAGCCAGAAGTTGCCAAACCTTTATGAATATAAATTTGAGCGGCTGTTTAAATATTATAAACCGCTTACAGTCGAGCAGTCCAAGCGAGGAATTGTCGGTATCCCGAGGATTCTCAATATGTATGAGAATTATCCGTTTTGGTTTGTGCTTTTCACAAGGCTTGGGTTCAGCGTCATGCTGTCACCGGTTTCGAGCAAGGATCTTTATGAAAAGGGCATGGAAACCATATCCTCTGATACCGCCTGCTATCCTGCGAAGCTGGTGCACGGACATATCAAGTGGCTGGCAGAGCACGGCGCAAGCTGGATTTTTTATCCGAGCATCAACTATGAACGGGCAGAGGACGAACAAGCGCCAAATCATTATAATTGTCCGATCGTAGCGACTTATCCTGAAGTCATCGCAGGAAATATGGATGATGTTTTTAAAGAGTACAATGTGACCTTTTCCCATCCGTTCCTGCCGTATGACAATGATGCGTTTCTTTTGCGGGAGCTTTACAAGGTTTTCCGAAGGACGGGCGTGGGGCGGCTGGA
>CAJUEB010000229.1 GCA_910585135.1 uncultured Eubacteriales bacterium | reverse complement strand
GGAAATCAACAAAAATAACAAACATAGAGAAATGCCCGTTTTCGAGTTATTTACATCATATTAATTTGAAAAAGAAGCCTGAAACGCATATTTATCGTATTGAAAGGAGACAAAAAAAGGAAAAATGTAAACAATCAAGAAAAATACGAAGTTTGTTCACACTAACCATTTCCTGAAAAAAACGATAATGCATACATATACAAGTTTTCATGGAATAAATGAATAAATATGCACCATTAAATCAAACAAAATCCTATTACCGCTTTCACGCCGCCAAAAAAACATATATGGCATTCAAAATCATTAAAATAGGCCAGCATATCGTACATTTTCCTAAAACGTAGGGTTGGTTAGTGTGCATTAACCCACCGAAATTTACGAAAAATATACATTTTGTACGGCGAGGTGCTAAAACAGGGCATGAATAAAAATGAATATTACTGATACCTGCTGCGGCCGCTTCTTATAGGGCGGTACTCGAGCCTTCGCCGTTTGCCGTATAAATCGCACAATCTGATTTGAGAATAGCGTCCTTCCAAACAACAAAGTCGAATCTTCTGGTTCTTTTTCAACAGCAGACCGCATATCGCCTCCAATGGGTTTCCCCACATAAAAAAATCAGCAAAATAAATATGCTGATTTTAACGCTAAAAGTATGATTTATGGCAGCCATGGTTGGCAACAAACGCTTTCATAAGCCCTTTCACTTTTATGCATACACCGTTTTTTCATTGCAACTGTATTTTCCTCTTTTCTGGATGCGAGATTTTCTTTCTATTTCTCCTGTCATCATCCTTGCACCTCTAATCAATGCTTTCTCCAATCTGTTGTTTATGCTCAAATTGCGTTCGCATTTGCGCCGGATAATACCGGAACATCTTTTCATTACCAGCGGCTTTTCTTGACAGTCAAATCAATAAATCAAAAAATTCCTTTTTCCCACACGCGGGGTAATCCCTTTTTAACATGTCCTGCTACGCCCCGTTCACGACCTTTCGTTCAAACCGCTCGATATCGATAAACCTTCCCGCCACCACGATCGCATCCTCCTGTTCCAGGATCTCATCCGGCTCAAAATCGATAATCGTCTTATCCGGCTCATATTCCAATGCGACGAGCTTCAAATCGTACTTTGACAGGTTCAAATCATCCAGCTTCATTCCATAAAGCCTTTTCGTCACCTTGATTTCAGAAATGATATAATCTCCGTTCAGCTTCATCATGTCCATCGCCTTCGACCCCATCAGTACCGCCGCAAGCCGCGTCGCCGTCTCACTTTCAGGATATACTGCTTCTGCGCCGATCCGTTCCAAAATGATGCCATGCTCGTTGCTGTCCGCTTTGGCAATGACGCGCGGTACGCCTAAATTCAAGGCATGAAGCGTCGTAAGAACACTGACATCCACCTGCTGCCCGATGCAGACGATCACCGTCGCACATTCACCAATGCCGCATTCAGCCAATGCCTCTTTCGTCATCTTTTCTGCCAAAAATGCTTCATGCACATATCCACGGACTTCCCTTAATTTTTCCTCGTCTTGATCGAGAACAATAACATCTTCCCCAGCCTCAGACAACACCCTCGCCATGGACATGCCAAACCGCCCAAGCCCGATAATTCCAAATCCTGATTTTTTCATCCGATCGTCACCTCTTCCTCTACATACCTTACCGATGAAGCATCCCCGCTGATCCACATGGTTGCGATCGTCAGCGGTCCTAGTCTTCCGATAAACATAAGCCCCGCCAGCAGCAGCTTCGATGCCGGGGCAAGCTCGGGCGTGATTCCCGTGGAAAGCCCCGTCGTGGAAAATGCACTGACCACTTCAAAAAGCACTTGGACGAAAGCATATTCATTCTCCATGATGCAAAGGGCAAACGTACCGAAAAGCACGATCCCAAAGGCCAGCGCCACAGCGCAAAATGCTTTTGTAACAGCGCTGTCGGGGATTTTTCTTCGAAATGCGCTGCATGGCCGGTTGGTCACAACCGCCAAAAGCCTCCTTACCAATACAAAAAACGTGGATGTTTTTATGCCTCCTCCCGTCGAACCCGGAGATGCCCCGATAAACATCAGCACCATCACCACCAGCAGCCCCGCACTGGTCAGATCCCCGATCGAAACCGTGGCAAACCCTGCCGTTCTGGCAGTCACGCTCTGAAATCCGGCCGCCATCCAGGAAATACCTTCAGTCAATTTTAGCAGCATTGTTCCCGCTACGAGCAAAAAACCTGTCGTAGATAAAACGATCTTTGTATTCAAGGACCACGTCCCGCCAGAAAGGATATCGCCAAGTACGTAAAAGCCCAACCCACCAAAAATAATCAGGATGCAAGTAACAATGTTCAATAAAGGATCGTTCACGTAAGAAGTCAGGCTCTGGTAATTTCCCAATAAATCAAACCCTGCGTTATTAAACGCCGCCAAAGAATGAAATACGCTGATCCCTAACGCTTTTCCTGGAGAAAAGTGCGCCGAAAATGCGATATAACTCAATGCCGCGCCTGCCGCTTCGAAGGTGATCGTGATGATAGCGACATTATGGATAACATACAGCAATCCTTTGCCGGAGCTTAGATTCAGCGATTCTTTTAATAACCGCTGCTTTCCAATGCCAAATTTACCGCCTGCCGCCAAAAAGATCATCACGCCGATGACGCTGATGCCAAGGCCTCCGATCTGTATCAGCATCCCCAGCACAACCTGTCCAAAGGCAGAAAAACAGTCTCCCGGATCAATGCTGACAAGCCCCGTCACACAGACTGCACTGGTCGCTGTAAAAATGCTGTCCACCAATGGAATCCCTTCTCCTGATGACGAAGCGGCTGGCAAGGCCAAAAGCACCGCACCAATGATAATCACACTTAAAAAGCCTAACACCACAATTCGTTTCGGCTTTAATTGTTTGGATTTCACATTAAATCCCTTCCCTCTGCATTTTTTGCTAAATATTTTCTGTAGTATGTTAGCACAGGACAGCCATCCTCACAAGCTTATTCACGTTAAAAATACGTTAATATTTCTTAGTTGTCAAGACATATGTTACACTTTGAGAAATACTCTTCTACAATTTGAT
>CAJUEB010000228.1 GCA_910585135.1 uncultured Eubacteriales bacterium | reverse complement strand
AAATTCGCGTGGCGGGTGAAAAAACTGCGGATGAAAGAGCTTGCGGGCATTTCGCCGCAGATGAAGGCCGGATAGGAAGGGCATCAAAGGAAGCCAGGGGTAAAGATTGGTGAAGGCAGGGAAAAAATCAAAGCATTCTCTTTTAATATGGTTTATGGGAATCCTGGGCGCAGTATTGGCGGTCAGGTTAGCGGTGCTTACGATTTTTGAGCAAGGGGAATGGAGCGCATATGCTGATGACATGTCCATGCGGGTGGTGTATGAGAACGGCCCCAGGGGGGATATCATCGACAGAAACGGTGAAATCATTGCAACGAGCCGTAAACTCTATTCCGTTAATATCAGCCGGGTGAATATCGATAAGGAAGATGCGCTGACATCGGCGGCGGAGGTGATGCTGCTTCTGAAAGAGCAGGATGAGGATGTGCGCGTGACCCCGGAGGAAGTACAGGAAATTTTAGAGGATACGGGTTACAACGCTTATATGCCGATCGTATTGGCGGAGGATATTTCGCAGGAAACGGCAGAGCGAATAGAGGCGGCGGGTTATCCCGGGGTGAAAATAGCGGAAAATTACATCAGGGAATATCCAAATGGCGCGCTGGCTTCTCATGTGGTCGGGTATCTGGGCAGGATTTCGCAAAGCGATGCTAAAACATATGTTGAAGAGAAAGGCTACAGAAAGGACGCCCTGATCGGTAAGAGCGGAATTGAAAAAATCTATGAAGAGCGCCTCAAAGGAACGGATGCACTCAGCACGTTCCAGGTAGATTCCAGGGGAAATGTGACGAGGCTGCTTTCCGAAAGCCGGCCCCAAAAAGGAAAAACCGTCAAGCTGACGCTCGATCTTAGGCTGCAACAGACAACAGAGGAAGCGCTTGCGCAAGCGATCAAACAGGCGGCCTGCGGCGGCAGCTTTCAAAGCGAGTACGGGAATTATCAGATGTCTTATGCAAAGAACGCGGCTGTCGGTGCGGCTGTGGCGCTTGACGTGAAGACGGGCGAGGTGCTGGCGATGGCCAGCTATCCCGATTTTGATCCGAACGATTTTGCGGTATCCATATCGGCGGAAAAATGGCGTTCCCTTCAGCGGCAGAATGAAAACGATCCGTTGAGTCCGTCCCCTCTTTATAATGTGGCGGCAATGAGCGCTGTCCAGCCGGGATCTACTTTTAAGCCGGTGACTGCGCTGGCGGCGCTCTCCTGCGGGCTGGACCGAAATCAGTATCTGTACGACGCGGGTTTTGTATCGATGGGCGGGCGCACGTTTGGATGCTCTTTGTGGAATGATAAGAAGGCGACCCACGGCTACGTGGACTTAAAGGAGGCGATGCAGGTATCCTGTAATTACTATTTTTATGATATTGCAACAGGAATGGATCTGGCTTCCGGACATTCCCTTCGATATACCGAACCTATAAGCAATGAAACGATCCTGCGTTTTGCAAAGATGATGGGCCTGGGCAAAAAAACGGGCATTGAGATCGAGGAAAGCGCGGGGCTGGTACCGTCTAAAGCAGTGAAGCAGCAGTCTGTTAAAAGCAGTTTGCAGAACTATCTTCTGGCGGAAAGCGAGACTTATTTTAAAAAGCGTTTTTTAAAGGAACGGCAGCTTTTGCGGAAAAACATAAAAAAAATAGTAAATTGGTCGGATAAGGACTTGACTTTGGAAGAAATAATAGGCAAACTAAAAAAGGCAGATTTTATCAAGGAAGATAAAGTCCGTGAATTGGCGGAAATATGCAAGTATTCCTATTTTAACCAGGCAAGGTGGACGAAAGGGGATACGTTCAATATTTCCATTGGACAAGGGGATCATGCTTATACGCCTCTGCAAATGGCGAATTATATGGCAACGCTGGGCAACGGCGGGGTTAGAAATCAGGTCAGCCTGGTATCCGGCTCTTTGGAAAGCACGGGAAAGGCAGCGAAAAATGCCGGGAAAGATGCTGACCGCGCAGGGGCAGACGTTAAAGGCACTGGACAGGATTTGAAGGATGGCGGGGAAAGTGCCAAAAGCACGGAGTCTGCTGGACAGGATGCGCAGGATGATGAGCAAAATACGAAAATCAACCGTGCGGATATCGCATATGTGATCGATGCCATGACCGGGGTAACACAGACAGACGGATCGCTTTTCCGGGCGTTTGGATCATTCCCGTATTCCGTTGCCGCGAAGACAGGAACGGCGCAACGGGCAGGAAAAATCAACGTTTCTGATGAAAGGGATTATTTGAAAAGGCATCTTCACTTGATTGCACCGGATGTAACTTTTAGCAGAGCGGAAGCCGAGGCTGTGCGCCTTTTAGAAGAATATCCCGATGTGTATGAAACGGAAGCGGACGCCTTGCGGCGGGCGGTAATCAATTTAAGCAAGCATAATATTTCAGCAAGTGACATTGACAGGTATAAAGAAAGTTATGATAATTTCGCATGGACGGTCGCTTTAGCGCCGGCAGAAGACCCCCAGATCGCAGTGGCAGTATTGCTGGTGCAGGGAAAAACGTCGGCCAATGCAGCACCTGTAGCGAGGGAAATAATAGGAAAGTACGGAGAAATTTCGCAATGGGAAAAGTAATTTTAGTTTCATCGGGAAAAGGCGGCACAGGCAAAACCATGTTTTCCGTCAACATGGGCGCCGTCCTTGCCCGGCGGGGGCATCGGGTGATGCTTCTTGATATGGACATGGGACTGAGGAACATGGATATTTATCTGGGCATGGAAAATAAGGTGATTTATAATATCATGGATGTGATTTCCGGCATCTGCCGGATCAAGAAAGCGATGCTCCGGGTTGATGGTTTTCAGACCTTGTATTTCATGGCCGCTTCCCCAAGGCGGGATGACCGGGACATGACGCCGCTTCATATGGAGGTGTTGTGCGATAAGCTGCGAAAATACTTCGATTATATCATTGTGGATTGCCCTGCCGGGATCAGCGATCTCTTCGATGTGGCCATGGCTGGGGCTGACCGGGTGGCGATCATCACAGAGCCGGAAGTCGCTTCTCTTCGGGATGCCGATGCGACCGAGCGGTATTTGCAGGAAAACGGGGTGGAGATCCTCTTTGGCTGGGAGTGCCA
>CAJUEB010000227.1 GCA_910585135.1 uncultured Eubacteriales bacterium | reverse complement strand
ATGAGGTCGCGCACGTGAAGAATGAGGCACTTTTTCGGGCGGGGAAGCACCGGGGCAGACAGATGTTTGCTTATTTGGAAAACAGGATCGGCAGGCTTTACAGCGATGTGGAGGGGAGCGCCGCATATGCGATGCAGATCCGGGATGTTTATACGTCGCGGGTGAGTATGCGGCAGAACCAGGTGATGCAGACGCTCACTATCGTAACGGCTATTTTCATGCCGCTGACGCTTCTGGCGGGGTGGTATGGAATGAATTTCAGCACGATGCCGGAGCTGACGTATCGTTATGGATATTTGATCGCGGTGATTTTGGCGGTGGTTGTGGTCGTGGCGGAGATCATTTTGTTTAAGAGGAAAAAGTGGTTTTAGGAAGGCGGCAGGGGATCGGTTTTGATGCTGTGACGCTGATGTATTTAATGTGGCATAAAAAGAAAGGCTGAAATCGGACAAATGGTCGAATGGAGCGGATGGATGATGTAGAGCGCTTTGCATAGGAAATGCGACAAAATGAAAGCCTGAAACGGGACAAATGGATCGAATGGATTAAGTGGATTGAAACGGCGTTGAACAGGAAATTCGAGAAAGTAGAAAAAGGTTAAAAATGAATCGAGAAAGAGAAAAAGAAGGTTTCAATGATAAAAAGGAACGGATCGTTGAATTAAAAATAGAAGATATGAGCCGTGAAGGGCAGGGTATTGGCCGTGCCGATGGCTTGGTGGTTTTCGTGCCGGGGGCAGTGGCAGGCGATGTAGTCCGTGCGGCGCTGACGAAGGTAAAGAAGAATTATGCGTTTTCCCGGCTGCTGGAAATCATTGAGCGTTCTCCTTGGCGGGGGCAGTCTGATTTTAGCGCGCTTGAAGGGGAGGGTCAGAATGTTTTTGCGGAAGAAGGAAGCGAGCAGCCTGTAGATCTTTACGGAAAATCGTCGGTGGAAGGTCTTTGTGCATCCTTTGCAGATGGGTGCGGCGGATGTCCTTATGGCGGACTTGTTTATGAGGCGCAGCTTTTGATCAAAGAACGGCAGGTTCGTGAGACGCTGCAACGGTTAGCAGGGATTGATGACCCGGTGGTGCGCCCGATTGTTGGGATGTCTGCGGAGGACAACGAGGGGTTCGGTCCGTACCGTTATCGGAATAAAGCGCAGTTTCCTGTCAGCACTGGCGGGATTATCACGCGTAAGGGCGGAATCGTGGAGAATTTAGGAGATCCGGCGGTAGGGTTTTATCGTGCTAAAAGCCACGAGGTGGTGGATTGTAAGGATTGCTATCTGCAATCCATGGCAGCGATGGCGGCGGCGGATGCGTTGCGGGCGTTTATGGAGGAGGATCATATCACGGCCTGGGATCCGAAATGGGGCAAGGGACTGATCCGTCATTTGATCGTAAAGACGGCATTTGCGACGAAAGAGGTCATGGTGATCCTGGTGATAAATGGCAAGGGGATTCCGAATGGGCAGAAGCTGGTAGCAATGCTGGACGAGGCGATCTATGAGGTGGGGTATTCTTTGGAAAGCGTCGTTTTAAATATTAATAAGGGTGGCGGAGCTGTCAGAAATGACAGGTTTGTCAGGACTGGCGGTGCGACCAGGCATCATAGATCCGCTAAGGGGACTGGGGCTAGTCGAAACGGCGGGAAAAAGGCGAAACAGAGGAACGGGCGAGACCAGATATCGCTGTCTGCTGAATCTGGTGGTGCGGGGCGAAATTTACGACCTAGCGCACTTGGCGGCGAGGTCATGGGAAATGAGAATATCGTTCTTGCGGGCAAGCCTGTCATTTGTGATATGGTGGGCGATCTGTCGTTTGAGATTTCACCGGCAAGTTTTTATCAGGTGAATCCGGTGCAGACGAAGCGGCTTTATGATAAGGTACGGGAATATTGTGGATTTGGGGAGGATAGAGGTTGTGGATGCCAATCGGGGGTTTATGGCGGCCGGAAGCCTGTGATTTTGGATTTATATTGCGGGGTTGGTTCTATTGGGCTTTTTTGTGCGGATCAGGCGGAAATGGTTATTGGCATTGAACGTGTGAAAGAGGCGGTCTTAGATGCCAATCGGAATGCGGTGATTAACGGAATCGTTAATGCCCGATATTTGTGTGGCAAGGCGGAGGAGATTTTGCCAGCGTATGCAGGGTATCGGAAAGGCAGCGGAGACACCTCTGGGAATGTTGTCGGGGGTGTTTTAAGCTCTGCGGGGGAAGCGATGTTGGAAGCTGGCGGAGATGCCATTAGGAGCGATGCAGAAAAAGTATCTGCGGAGGATGGCGGAGATATTGCGAAGAACGCTGGTGATAGAGTAAAGCGCGAGCAGATCGGACGAAAAATCGATGCTAGTCAAACTGCGGCGGAGAATGCTGGCTTGAAAATCGATGCGGAATTGGCTGCTTTTGTGCAACGGGCTGATATCGCAATCCTCGATCCACCGCGGGCAGGATGTAAGCCGGAGCTGCTGGAGGCCGTGGCTGCGACAGGCGTAAACCGTATTGTGTATGTTTCCTGCGATCCTGCGACGTTGGCGCGGGATATTAAACTGCTAGGCGGGATGGGGTATGAGTTTGTGGAAGCGACGCCAGTGGATATGTTTCCGGGGACGAGTAATATAGAGGTGACGTGTTTATTGTCCAAACTTCATGTAGATTAACATATCGAGGTGGAGCTTCAGATGGAGGAGATTGATTTGATAGCTGCGGAGGGCAAAGCTGCTTATGAGGAAATCAAGGATTATGTATTGGAGCATACGGGTTGAAAGTTAGTAGCTTATATATATCGTACAGGTAAAGGAAAAATGCGGGATTATTGAGAGGTCAAATTATAACCTGCCAAAATCGGAAAATTCCAGACAGCTGAAATGTCCAGAAAAGAAGAGAAAGGCAATTGAGGATGCGTTGGAGCATTTTGGAATGATATAAAGAGTAAATACGAATATACTGTGTTTTATTATGATGTCGATATACTTTAATTTATGGTTAATAGTAAGTGTAAGGTGGGGCAGAGTCGATTAGAGCAGTGGGGCTAATGGGAAATTAAAGAAATCATTTTGAAGAAAGGGAGTTTTCATGGATTATAACGTATTGAATAAAA
>CAJUEB010000226.1 GCA_910585135.1 uncultured Eubacteriales bacterium | reverse complement strand
CTATCAGCGAAAACAGCCTGCTATGCTGGAAAAGCTGAAAACAGGGATGCTTTTCGATAATACCGTGGAAAAGCTGGGAAACAGTTTCGCGGAGGCGCTTTACCAGGACGCCGACGGTGATATCGTGGTCAGTGCATCGAGGCTGGAAAAATACAGCAGTTGTCCATTTGCATATTTTGTGCAGCATGGACTTCGTGCGAAAGAGCCTGATCTGTACGAAATGAGCGGCCGGGAAATCGGAGATATTTACCATAGGACGATGATGCTGTTGTCCCAGCGGCTGATGCCGGAAGATCAGACCGTGATGGTGACAGATCCGGCGTCGCCCTGGATGCGCATTACGGAGGATGACTGCCGCGATATGGTAGAAGGCATTATTCGGAACGAAATGAGCGACTATAAGGAAGGCTTGACTGGCGCGGGAAAAACAGAAGTATATCGGACGGAACGGTTAATCAGTATTTGTAGCGATGCTGCCTGGGCGATGGTCAAGCAGGTAAAGAAAGGCGTGATTCGGAATATTTATTTTGAACGTCCTTTTGGCAAGGGGCAGGCGCTTCCTTCCGTGAGGATACAGGCGGGAGACCGGGAGGTGCTGATCCGTGGGAATATCGACCGCCTGGACGTGCTGGCGGCGCAGGAACTGAGCGGCGCGGATGGCGTTGACGGTGCGGATGGCGCAAGCAGCGGGAATCCTTTAGGTGCGTCCGCGGCAGACGGCGCGGACTACTTAGATGCGCCCGCAGCGCATAATACAGGCGGGCCGGATGCTATGGACGCCCCGTATGGCGATATATGCGCGATAAGGATCGTTGATTATAAAACGGGGCTGAACAAAATCAATATCGATCACATGAAGAACGGATATCAGCTCCAACTGATGGTATACCTCAAGGCGGCGATGGGCGGCAAATATGATGATAACGGTCTGCTTGTCGATGCAGGATCGGCAGGAGAAGGGCATTTAGCGGTGCCGGCAGGCGTCTTCTATTTTAAAATAGAAGAGCTGGATACCAATGGAGATCGTACTGCTAAGGCAGATGGTACGGATAACCTGGAGGAACGGCTGGAAAAGAACTACAGGATGCAGGGGATCATGCTTCATGAGGACAGCGCGATACGGGCGATGGATTCTGATCTTGGGAAAACTGCTGATTCCGGGAAGCCTTTTGCCAGGGAATCGACGGTCATTCCCGTAAAATTCGTCAAGGAAAGGCAGCAATGGGAAGCTGCGACAGGCGGCATATGGTTTACCCGCGCGGAAATGGATGCGCTGATCTGTGAGGTGGATGCGCAGGTGAAACGGATCTGCGAGGAAATCTGCGATGGCAGCATTGAGATCAAACCGAAACGGGAAAAGGATTCCGCCGAAAAGAAGACTGCCTGCAAATATTGCAGCTATAAAAGCATCTGTATGTTTGATCTGGCTTTCGCGGGATGCAGCTATGAATTGGTGTAGGCGCACAAGGACTATTTTCGTTCGGACAGGCCGAAACAGATGAATGGACAGGCAGGGGCTGGGGTTATAGAGGGGATTAAAGCGCAGTATGGCAATAAAAAAACCGAACTGAATAAGTTCGGATTTACGCAGTCTGGTGGAGCATACGGGGCTCGAACCCGTGACCTCTTGACTGCCAGTCAAACGCGCTCCCAGCTGCGCTAATGCCCCATATATGGAGCCACTGGCCGGGATCGAACCGGCCACCTGCACGTTACGAATGTGCTGCTCTGCCAGATGAGCTACAGTGGCTCGCATTAATTGTGTACTTTGCTATTTTACTATGGGTGAAAAGCTACGTCAAGTAGGCAAATGCAAAAGTTTCATAAAAATTTTCAGAATCACAGCTTGTTAAAAGAAAATTCCGATTTTTGCCCAGGGATTGAGCAAAAAGCCGCCGCGTGGTAACATAAGTAAGAAAACATTTTTAGTAAGAAAATATTTTTCTATGCCCTTGAAAGGAGCTTACATCTATGACGCGGAAACACAAGGAATTCATGCAGGAAAACAACAGGGGAGCAGGAAATCGCCGGATTACAGTTGTGGCAGCATTGGCAATCTTTTTCGTATTCTGTACATCGTTGTTCTCCTCATGTGCAGGGCAAAGCACGGCAAGCAGCGTCGCTGCGCCTTTGCAAGCTGATGGCGAGCTGTCCGTCCATTTTCTGGATGTGGGGCAGGCGGATTGCACCCTGCTGGTTTCTGCGGGAGAAGCGATGCTGGTGGATGCAGGAAATCGGGATGACAGCGATTTGATCACAGGCTATCTCGATGAGCTGGGGATAGAACGGCTGAAATACATCGTTTTCACACATCCGCATGAGGATCACATCGGATCGGGGCAAGCGGTGATCGAACGTTTTGCGGTGGAAAAGGTCTTTATGCTGGATGAATACGATGATGGCATAGAAGGGCAGTTGAAGCTGGCGATCGATCAGAAGGGGATTCCAGCGGAAGCACCCATGCCGAAAGATACGGCGCAGTTAGGCGAATGCAGTGTGGAATTTTTAGGACCTGTCCGCGATTACGATGATACGAATGATGACTCGATCTGCCTCAGGGTGCGTCACGGTGAGAACAGCTTCTTGTTTACAGGAGATGCGGGAAGCGGGGCGGAGCGGGATATGATAGAAGCCGGGCTTGGTCTGGAAGCGGATGTTTTACAGGCTGGGCATCATGGAAGCAGCGCTTCGAACAGCTATTATTTTTTGCGGAGCGCGAATCCAGCGTATGTTGTCGTGTCGTGTGGAAAAGACAATATGTACGGGCATCCGCATGAGGAAGCCCTGAGCAGGTTTAACGACCTGGGAGCGGAGGTCTTCAGGACGGATGTACAGGGGACGGTTATCGCCGTCAGCGATGGCATGGAAATCGCTTTTAACGTGGAAGGGAAAAAGGCGGATAGGCCGTACACCGAAGAGCCGGAGGAGGCTGCATATATCGGCAATCTCAATTCCAAGAAGTATCACCTTCCGACCTGCGGAGGCTTGCCGAAGGAGGAGAACCGGGTGTATTTTACGAGCGTAGATGCAGCGGAAAAAGCAGGATATGAGCCTTGCGGGAATTGCAATCCGCACTAGGTTTTGTGGGTATGGGG
>CAJUEB010000225.1 GCA_910585135.1 uncultured Eubacteriales bacterium | reverse complement strand
AGAAACACCCTTCTGCTTTTGTCAGCGAAGCTGCCAGTTCCTTTGCTGCTGCTTCGTCATAATCCGCGCAGATGACCTTGTCCACGTTTGGTTCCAGGTCTAACCTCTTTGCCACCGTCGTCCCCTGTGCCCCTGTGCCAAGCACTAAAATTTTCTTCCCCATAAAAATAATGCCTCCCTTAATATATAAATTAAACTATTTAATAACCACTTGGCTTCTAAATATATATAACGATCTATTAACCACTTGGCTTCCAATTCTTTGATTGGATTTCGTTAACGACTGAGCTGCTGATCGGGTTCAAACTGATGCCTGGTGATCTTGCTTTCCACAAATGCTACTTTCGGCACGCTTGTTTTGTCATATTTCCTTATGTCGTTTTTTCCGATAATTTTATTATAAATGAAATGAAATGAATATTCAACTTTTAATATTATAAAAAGTTATAATCTAATGGGTATTATCGCTTCTCTATGTCAAAAAACAAAAAATTTAAAGGTGGTTAAAATAGTGCGATTGGATCAACGTACACCCCCGCACCTGGTGCCGGATTTCTCCAATACGACAAACTGCCAACAGAAGCAATAATGCCTCTATTGGCAGCTCTTACGAAATGCTTACAACCGTCATTTCTTAACGAAAGGCCTCACGCTAACCTCAAAACCCCTCAGCGATCTCAATCCTCACTTTCGCCTTCGCAAAAACGCTCTGCAAGCGCATCCCACGTGAGAAGCTCGCAGCAATCCTTTCCCGTCACGATGCGATCCACTCTTTTTTGGTATTCGTTTTTGCCGATATCATCGTAATACACGATGTGCCACTTCACGCGATTGCCTGTCTGCTTACCGATCTCTGCAAAATAAGGCAGATCGATCTGATTGAGCGAATGCCCCAGCACATAGATATCGGTTATGTTTTTTAAATGCGCCCGCGAAAAAAAGTCGGGATATGCTGCGATTACCTTTTCCGTATCCTTATAAGTCTTTAAAAAATACCCATTGACGTACTTTTGGTTCTGCCTGTTAATGCCGAAATCGTCCCCGATCACATCGCCGCCACTCTTGTTCCCATGCCCCATGACCAATGTGCCATCCTTTTTCCCGTGAATATGCAAGGCTTCCTTTCCATACAACCGTTCAAGCGTCAGGGTATAATTAAAGGAGAGAATCGAAGGCGTCCCCTCGCCGAGCAGCCGCACGATCCACGCCTTCGTATGAGCTTTCTGTATATCCTCATCCAAGCATTCCAGCCACCCAGCCAAATATTCGCCTATATGCAGCCCGAAATTTAATAATTGCTGGATTTCTACAGACGGCGGTCCGTCGTAATCTATGGGGGAGTTCCAGTCCCGGTGTTCTTCGGTCAAGGCCAGCGGCTCGAAGCTTCCTAAGACATTTTCCATATCGTTCCATACGACCGCATCGTCGCCTTTTCCGAGAAACGCCTCATAATCCACCGAATATCTCTGAATCGAATCATACAGCCATCTGTATTCCTGCGGGAAGCTGTCTTTCATGTATTTTGCAAAGTCCTCGTATCTCGTTGGCAGGTCATGGTACAAGTCAAAGCCATTTCCAATTATAAAAAGATTCATCCCCATCACCCCTGTTATCGCAAATGTGAAGGATTACCCATACCCCTCATATGCTAATTCCGGCGAAGCACAGTCACCAAAAAAGACAATCTTGCTGCCGTCAAAATATAGCTGACCCTGTAAAATACAGCCATGCCCTTACCCTGCACACAGTCTTTCCTCCCAGCAGGTACACAGGGTTTATGATTTGCCAGATTGTCTTTGTTTATTCATGCCAGCTGACAGGCTTTTCATCGAACCCCCCAGCTTTTCTCAGAAGCCCCGCCTGTTCCCGCAAGACCTGCCGTTTACAGACGCTTCGCGCAGCCTGCCGCATTCCCAGCCATTTCATGCCGATACAGCCGCGTCATCTCCGGCTCGCCATCACCCTGCACCATGCACAAAAATGTCCAGCCATACCGTTCATAAAACGAGGTATGATCCGTTACCAAAAAAAGGGTATTGATTCCGCAAGCGGCGAATTCATCACACACAAAACGCAGCATTTCCCCGGCAATGCCCTGCCTGCGGTATTCCTCTTCCACGAACACGGAGCTGACGTTCGGTGTCAAATCTTTCCTGTCATGAAAGTCATTTTCGATCACGCCTAACCCCGCTATAATATTGCATCCGTCCATCACAACGTACCATTGCGGGACATCCGTTTCCCGCTGCAAGCATTCCTTCATGCTGGCGATGTAAGCCTCTTCTGGATAATCCCACTTCTGATGAAACCACGCCGCGGCATCATTGACTAACTCCGGGTGTTCCTGTATTCTGATGATTTTATATGTTCCGTGCATTTCCATTGCTCCTCATTTAAATTCGATTTTCGTTCTTTGGTCTTTGGCATTTCTTTGAAGGTTTCCCGTTTACAACCAGCGTTTTGCAGCCCGCCGAAGATTTTCAGCTAACATCTGGCGTTTTGCCAACACATCGATCTAAGTCTCAAAAGTTCCCGGAAGCGACAACCAGCCGAGCCGCCTGATATGGCTTTCCAAAAGTCATATACGGCCTGCCGCCCGGCGGCGCTTTTCAAAAACCACAGCCGGCCGATCCTGCCATCGCATTCCGAAAATCCCACACAAAAAACGAAAAAACCTTTCCCCATAACCGATGGAAAGGCTTTCCCACATTTTAAGCGCACTTTATTACAGGAATTCTCTTTTCTCAAAAACTTCCCGAATCGCACTTCTGTTATCAACCAGATCGCCTACCACCTGGATCTTCGGCTCTGTCGCCAAAATCGTTTCCATTTCAGCAATCAGCTTTTTCGTTACTTCCTCATCCTGCTTTCCGCTGTCTATCATTTCCAGATATTTCTCGCCTGCCTTCTGTAAATCACCGTTCGGCGGGCTTACCGGAGCGCCGCACAGAAAATATGCGTCCAGCTTGAATTTTTCATCGACAACGATTTTTCTGATTTTTGAGACCAGATACTCCTTCATTTGTTCCGCGCTGTTTTCCGTCGTTTTTGTACTCATAAAATTCTCCTTTTAATATACAGCTTCATTTTTCATAATGATTCATTTTATGCTAAATATATATTATTCTTTGGAATTTGTATTGT
>CAJUEB010000224.1 GCA_910585135.1 uncultured Eubacteriales bacterium | reverse complement strand
TCCGCGAAATTCCCGCTTTCATGGAGCTGGAGGAAGCCGAAACGTTTCTCGCAGATCTTTTTCGCTCCCTTGAGGATAAGCCTGACCTTACCAATCAGAAAACGCTGGAGAGGATCATCACCCGATCCTGTAAAAGCGCGGTAAAGGGCGGGGATGCGCTAAGCGATTCTGAGATCGATGCGCTGATTAAGGATTTGGCGAGCTGTGTCAATCCTTTTTCCTGCCCCCACGGACGTCCCACCTTCATTCGGATGCGCAAATATGAAATAGAAAAGTTGTTTAAGAGGGTATAAAATGTTGGCTGATTTGAACACAATCATTGCAGTGGCTGGTCCTACCGCAGTCGGAAAAACGAAATTCGCAATGATGCTGGCAGAGGAATTCCACGGTGAAATCGTTTCCTGCGATTCCATGCAGCTATATAAATTCATGGATATCGGAAGCGCCAAACCGTCAAAAGACGAAATGGCAAGGGTAAGGCATCATCTGGTCGATATCATCGACCCGCGCGAGGATTTTTCCGTCGCCCAATACCAGAAGCTGGCAAAGGCAGCGATCAAGGATATTTTCAGCAGAGGAAAAACGCCCATTATCGCAGGCGGCACGGGGCTTTACTTGAACTCCCTTCTCTACGAAATGGATTTTTCCGCAGCGCCGCAGGATCATTCCTACCGGGATGCCCTGATGAAGCTTGCCGAAAAAGAGGGACACGGCGTTTTGCATGAAATGCTGAAAAGACGCGATGCGCAGGCAGCGGAGGCGATTCACCCCAACAATACGAAAAAAATCATCAGGGCACTGGAACGCTTGAAGGAAGGGGAAGGAAAGGTAAAGCAGTTTCGTCAGGCGAATACGGAAACGGCGGATTATCGTGTCATCCTCATCGGCCTTACCAGAAACAGGGACGAGCTTTATGCGCGGATTAACCAGCGTGTCGATGTTCTCATGGAGGCGGGGCTTCTCGACGAAGTAAAGCGGCTAAAAGCTATGGGGCTTACACAGGAAAACATAGCGATGAAAGGAATCGGCTATAAAGAATTGATGGCATATCTCGACGGTGCATGCAGCCTGGAAGAATCAATCGACAAAATTAAAAAAAATACGAGACATTATGGCAAAAAACAGTTAACGTGGTTTCGAAGATATGATAAAATGAATTGGTATAATATTTCAGATTTTAATAATGACGAAGATGCCGCAGGGGTAATAATGCAATGGCTTCGGAAAAGCAGGTAAAGTTCTATAATAAAAGTGATAAACCGGATAATATCGTGCGTAAGGAACACGAAATCGTTTCAAAATGTGAGGAAATTGAAGCGCAGCTGCCCCGTTTCCTGCGCAGTTTTTTTGCTTATCTGCGCGGGAATGTCCTGCCGCTGAGCAGGCTGGCGTATTTAGGCGATATCAAATTTTTTTGCTGCTACCTCATAGAAGAGACCGATTTAACGGATGCGGAAAAGATATCTGACATAAAATTGTCAGATTTTAATAAAATAAAAGCGATCGATATTAATTTATTCATCGATTATTGCAGAAAGTACACGGTTGAAAAGGAAGACGAAACCATTATCTATGAAAACGGCAGCAAAACGCTGGCAAGAAAAAAATCGTCGCTTTCCGTGATGTTTAAACAGCTTTACAGGGATGAGCTGCTGGAAAAAAACATTACCGACGGATTTGACCCGATCCGGGTGCCGAAGGCCAGTGAACGGGAAATCAAGGCGTTGCAGGATGATGAAGTGATGATCATGCTAGATGCGGTATCTTCCGGAACGCACCTGACGGCAAAAGAACGGCAATATTGGCAAAAGACGAAAAAGAGAGACAAGGCGATATTGATTCTGTTTCTGACCTATGGATTGCGGCTTTTCGAGTTGCAGCAGCTCAACGTTTCATCATTCAATTTCTCAAGGGGTGAATTTAAAATATATAGAAAGCGCGATAAGGAGGCGGTAATGCCCCTTAACAGCTCGGTAACGGATGTGGTTACCGATTATCTTGAAAACGAGCGCGCCAATGACGACACCCTTGCGGAGGCACACCGGGATGCGTTGTTTCTTTCGCTGCAAGGAAAGCGGATGACCGAACGGCAAATCCGTGAGCTGGTAAAAAAATACACTGCGATCGGGCTTGCGACCTCACGGAAGGCAGGTTATAGTCCGCATAAGCTGCGGGCAACCGCCGCGACCAGCCTGATCGGGCGTGGCAATTCCATCTTTGACGTTCAAGCATTGCTGGATCATGAACAGGTAACGACCACGCAGTTATACGCTGGCCATAAAATAAACGTAAAAAGAGATTTGGTAAAGGATATGGAATGGGAATTGGAGAGAAAAGAAGGGGAGTGACAGGAATGAAACGAATCTGGACATTGATCATTATCTTTGTTTTTTCCTTTAGCACGGTAGTTTCCGCGCCTGTTTTTGCTGTCACGGAGGAAGATTCCAAAAAGGCGGAAACCGTAATGAAAGACACTTCGTGGTTTGATTATAAAAATCCGAAAACGGAATATCGGATCGCGACAGAAGCGCAGCTCATGGGACTTGCCAGCCTTGTCAATGAAAATCAGATCGATAAATGGAAGCCGACGAGAATTGAAACCTTTGAAGGCGTTACGTTTACGCTGGCAAAGGATATCAAGCTCACGCAGCCATGGACGCCGATCGGTACAGGCAACGCATCTCATTTCGCAGGGACGTTTGATGGAAATGGTCATACCATCAGCAATATGAAGGTCAAGACATCGCTGGGGACATCAGGCTTTTTTGGGTATCTCGTCGGAGAAGTAAAGGATCTTACGATAGAAGGAAAATGCGATTCTGAGGACAGCAACTGCGGCGGTATCGCAGGACATCTAGCCGCTTCGGGCCGGGTGACAAGCTGCATCGCGCATATCGATGTATCCGGCAAGGATAAGACGGGCGGCATCGTCGGGTTTAATGAAGGCGGGCGGATCGAAGGCTGCTTGAATACGGGCAAAGTTTCCGGAACATATAAAGTAGGCGGTGTCGTCGGCGAAAACTGGGGCGGCGTCGTCACATCCTGCGGCAACACCGGGCGCGTCATTTCTTCCAAGCGCGGCGTAGCAACCTACGGAACAGGCGGCGTAGCGGGACGTTCCGTTTCCCCTGCTGCGGAGGTATCGGAATGCTATAATGCAGGGACGGTCGTTTCCAATACGGAAGGAA